>CANRER010000149.1 GCA_947629615.1 uncultured Clostridia bacterium
GTGTACTCCTCGCCGTCGAGCTTTACCTCGGTGCCGCTGTACTTGCTGATGATTACCTTGTCGCCGACGGAAACCTCCATTTTAATTTCCTTTCCGTCAACCACGCCGCCGGGGCCGACGGCCACGATTTCGGCGTACTGGGGCTTTTCCTTGGCTGTGCCGGGGAGAACGATGCCGCTCTTGGTGGTTTCCTCGCTCTCGACCATCTTAACAACAACTCTGTCTGCCAATGGTTTGATGTTCATATATCTTACCTCCTAAAATAATTTGCGGTGTTAGCACTCACTTCCCCTGAGTGCTAACAATATATTACTTCCACAGAGAACTTATATCAACCCCCGTTTTTTTAAGAAAAAGCGGAGTTTACTTTCGATTTTTGCCTTTTGCTCTTATTTTTGCCAATTATCTCAAGTTTCATAATTTTTGGTATTTTATTTTTTGCCCGGCATAACATGATAACAGTATATGGAAGGAGCGGAATAATAATGCCAAAAAGAATAGAACTGGAGCCGCTTGCGGAAATCGGCAGAGCCTACGCCGTGATTGACGGCGGGCGCGTGGAAATCCGCGTCAGCGGGGTGATGGGCGTGCTAAAGGCGTGGCTCGTGGGCGGCGAGAATTTGCCGCTCGGCAACATAGTCGGCGGGCGGCTCGTCCGCGAGGCCGACACCTCGGCCCACAGCGGGGTGCTGATAACGCAGTCGGGCAAGCAAATGTTTTACGGCGGCTGGACGGAGGACGCGAAGGCCCCCGCGCCCGAGCCTTTGCCCACGCCCGCGCCGGAGCCCGCGCCCGTGCCCGAACCCGCGCGGGAGAAGGCCGAGGCGGACTACGCTCCGCTGCCGGATATGGGCTGGGAAAAAATTACGGGCCTGAAGTACCCCACAACGGACGACCGCGTGCGCTTCGCTCTCAGCACAAGGGCGTTTTTCCGCGCCTTTAAGAAGCACGGCTTTTACCTTTTCGGCAAGGACGGAGGCCGTTTCGCCCTCGCCGTCAAGCGCGCCGAGGACGGCTCGCCCTTCCCGGGGGTGGACGGCGCGGAGGAGGCCGGCGACTACGTTTATGTGGTGCTATAGCCTTACTTTAGCAACCTTACTTCAGCAACTCGTTTGAAAACTCGGTAAACTCAAATTTCCCGCGGTTAAGGCTGTATACCAGCGACGGGCGGGTTTTAATGTAAAAATCCCCGGGCAGCGGTTCGGCCGCGTCGGCCGTTTCCGGCTCCGGCTCGTCCTCGGGAGCGAAAACGAGCCTGTCGTAAAGCTTGTATATCTTTTGCTTCGTGAGCTTTTCAACCGAAAAGCCGTTCATGCGGCAAAACTCCATCGCAAGCACGCGCACCGCGTCGGACAGGGCGCTTTCGCGGGCCATGGCCTCGGTGTAGACGGCGAGCAGCTTTTTGGCGAGGTCGTCGGCCCCGCTCGAACGCACCGAACGGATAACGCTCTCGCTCAGCGCGCGGCGTTCGTCGGGCGTCATGTCGCGGATTTGGCGCAGGCGGGCGGCCATCTGCTCGGCGTCGTCGAAGGAGTAGCCGTTCACGCCGTCAATTACCTGATCGGCGTTCATCGGGTCGGTAAGCTGGAGCACCGGCAGTCCTCCGGCCATGCCCTCGAGCATGGATATGGAATTTGTGTCGGACAGCGAGGCCGTGACGTATACGTCGCCGATGGCGATATAGGGGGGCATATTGTCGTGCTCAACCCTGCCGGTAAAAATGACCTGCCCCTCCAAGCCGAGGTCGGCGGCCTGCGCTTCAAGCTCGGGGCGCACCGGCCCGTCGCCGACGATTACAAGGCGCAGCCCGTCGGCGGGCGAAACGGCCTCATGCCAAAAGCCGAGCAGCACGTCCACGCTTTTTTCCCTGCCCAAACGCCCCACGAACACGGCTACGGTTTCGTCGGGCTTTATCCCCAGCCGCGCCTTGAGCGCGGCTTTTTCGTCCTCGCCGACGCTGCCGGGGGCGAAGGAGCTTAGCTCGGCGGCGTTGTTTATAACTTTAACGGGCGTTTTCACGCCGATTTCCTTCAGGTACTGCTCGACCTTGCGGCTGGGGCCGGTTATCGCGTCGGCGTTGCCCGCCACGTGCAGAAAGTACTGCCGCGCCAGCTTCGTGGCCGGGCGGGAGAGGGTTTTCGGCGCGATGTAGTAGACGTATTCGTCGTACATCGTGTGCATGGTGTAAACCATCGGCACGTTCAGATAGCGGGCCATCATGATACCGCTTTGGCCTATGCTGAACTCGGTGTGTATGTGTATCACGTCGGGGTTAAATTCCTTGATAAGGCTGCGGCGGTGGCGGCTTATGGGCGAGGCTATCGGGTAGCCGTAAAGCCGCTTAACGCCCTTGGCGGCGGGGCAGTGCAGCACGCCGTTTTCGTCGATGTAATGGTGAGCGCAGTCGGCGTCGGCGGTCACTATCAGCACCTCGTGGCCCAAATCGCGCAGCCCCTGCGAAAGCAGCTTTACGTGCGTAACCACGCCGTTGATGAACGGCTCGTAAACCTCGACAAACATTGCTATTTTCATATTTTTCCTCCTTTTTAGCGGCCCTTTTCCGCCACAAAGGCGTTGAGCGCGGCGTCGTAGCGGCAGCCTATCGCCGCGAGGGCGGCCTTTATTTCGTCCTCGCTTTCGCCCTCCTCGCCGCAAAGCTCGGCAAGAGAGGCGTATTTGTCGCGCAGGCGCGTGTTAATAAGGCTGAACAGGATATTCGGATCTTTCGGCAGCATGGTTTTCCTCCATTGTTTTTTTATATTTTAACATAATTATGGTAAAAATGTAAAGGGGGATTTCAAAAAAATGTTGATTTATCTGAAAAAGTGTAGTATAATAAAATAAGTGCAGTGTGTATTAAATAACAAGAGGTGATAAAAATGGCCGAAAAGACAAGAACGGTCGTCAGGATAAACAACGCCGAGTACGCCATATCGAGCAGCGCGCCCGAGGATTACGTGCGCAATATATCCTATTATGTGGATAAAAAAATACAGGAAATATCTCAGGGCGACAGGCGGCTTTCCACGTCCATGGCGGCGGTGCTGGCCTGCGTGAACATCGCCGACGAGCTGTTTCAGGCCAAGGCGGAGAGCGAAAGGCTTTCGGCCAAAACCGTCGAGCTCGCCAACGACGCCGGCGAGGCAAGGCTCGCGCTTGAAAAAAAGAGCGCCGAATGTACCAAGCTGACAAACGAAAATCAGGCTCTCAGGATAAACATAGCTCGGCTCGAAACCAAGCTCGAGAGCCCGTCCCGCAAGTGAGGGGCGCGGAGCTGCTTTCCCCCGCGGGCGACGCCGAGTGCCTCCGCGCCGCCGTGCTTGCCGGGGCTGACGCGGTATATATAGGCGAGAGGGATTTCAGCGCACGAAAGAGCGCGAAAAATTTTACGTGGGAGGAAATCGCCGAGGCTTCGGCCTTCTGCCACGAGCGCGGGGTGAAGCTGTACCTCGCGCTGAATACCCTGATCCGCCCCGGCGAGGAGAACGCCGCCGCCGAGGCCGTGGCGCGCGCGGCCGAAACGGGCGTGGACGCGCTTATAATCCAAGACCTCGGCCTTATGCGAACGGCGAGGGAGGTCTGCCCCTCGCTGCCGCTCCACGCCAGCACCCAGCTCACGGCCCACAGCGCGGAGGACGCGCGGGTTTT
>CANRER010000150.1 GCA_947629615.1 uncultured Clostridia bacterium
TATCAGTATAAATGAAATGACGTTTTTCGCTTTCATTTATTATCCTCCTTGCTTCATTTCATCTGTTGGTTCTCAACGTTACTATTATACATAAAAAATTCCGATTAGTCAATACCAAATTTTCAATTTTTTTCATGTTCCGCAAAACGGCTCATTCGGCGAGTGCCGCCGCCATCGCTATGGCACATTCGGTGCGCTTTTTCTGCATTTCGCAGGCGAGAGCGTAGGGCTTGTTGATGTCGCCGTTCATGTTGAAGGCGTTGGCCGCGCAGCCGCCGCTGCAATAAAAGCGGTTCCAGCACCGTCGGCATTCGTCCTTGGTATAGACGTTGCTCTTGGCGAACCTTTCGCGGATACCCTCGTTGAGCGGTCCGCCGAATACGCTGCCCATTTTGAACTCGGGCCTGCCGACGAACTGGTGGCAGGGGTAAAGGTCGCCATTCGGCGTGACGGCGAGGTACTCGCTGCCGCTGCCGCAGCCCGACAGCCGCTTGTAGGCGCAGGGGCCCTGCTCGAGGTCGAGCATAAAATGGAAGAAATTCACAAATTTGCCGCTTTTGCGCAGGCTCACGAGCCGCTCGGCCAGCGCGTCGTACTCGGCGAATATGCGCGGAAGATCCTCCTCGCGCAGGGCGTAAGGCTCCTTTTCGTCGGCCACGACGGGCTCCACGCTTATCTGCTCGAAGCCGAGGCTTATCAAATGCTCCACGTCCTTGGCGAAGTCGAGATTATCGCGCGTGAAGGTGCCGCGAACGTAGTAGTTTTGCTGGTTTCGGCTTTCGGCCAGCCTTTGGAACTTGGGGGCCACGCTGTCGTAGCTGCCGCTGCCGTCCACGCGCTTTCTCACCGCGTCGTGAACCTCCTTGCGGCCGTCCAGCGAAAGCACGACGTTGCTCATGTTCTCGTTGATGTAGGCCTGCTTTTCGCCGTCGAGCAGAACGCCGTTCGTGGTTATCGTAAAGCGGAAATCCTTGCCGCAAAGGCGGCCCCGCTCCTTGGCGTACTCGGTTATCTCCTTCACCACGCCGAAATTCATCAGCGGCTCGCCGCCGAAGTAGTCGATTTCGATATTCCTGCGGTTTCCGCTTTGCTCTATCACAAAGTCGATGGCCTTCCTGCCCACCTCGGCGCTCATCAGCTCGCGCTTACCCATGTACTCGCCGCCGTCGGCGAAGCAGTACTTACAGCGGAGGTTGCAGTCGTGCGCGATATGCAGGCACAGGGCCTTTACCACGGGCTGCTTGTCCCAACGCTTCGCGATTTCCTCGTATACGTCCTTTGAAAACAGCAGACCCTCGGCCTTAAGGGCCTCCAGCTCCTCCTTCGCCTCGGCGTATTCCGGGCCGGTAAAGCCCCGCCTCTCGGCCTCGGCGGCGTCAAAGCCGCCGTCCTCGCCGAAGCAGTCCAAAAGGGCATAGGCCTTTTCGTCCAGCGAGTGTATCGCTCCGCTCACAACGTCCAGCACAAGGCATTGTCCCAGATTTTTGAATTTATGTATCATAAGCTCACCCTTACAGAATAATGAAAAAGGGCCGCCACAATCGCGGCCCCGGCCAAGGTTTTATTTTTCCTTCTTCTCGCACTTCTGGTTGGCCACCGTGCAAGAGGTCTTGCAGGCGGACTGGCAGGAAGTCTGACATTCGCCGCAGCCGCCCTTGCCCACGGTCTTGAGCAGATTGGCGCCTGCTATGGTCTTAACGTGCTTCATCGTTTTGCCTCCTTTATCATGCCTTTGTAACCATTATACCACATTTTTCCCTTTTGTCAATAGCTTTTGGCAAAACACGGAGCCTATTTTTTCATATTTATGCCGATTATGCCGCCCACCACTCCGGCCAGCAGCCCGTAAAGCACCCTCAGCGCCGAGACCGCGCTAAGCTCTATCTCGCCGAAAATTATGTAGCCGAGCGCGTAAAGCGCCACCATATACAACGCCCCGCTTATGCCGCCGATAAGCCAGCCGCCGCGCCTGCCGCCGCTCGCGCAGAGCGCTCCCGCCAACGCCACGGAAAACAGCGTTATTATCCGCGCGCCGCGGCTTACCCATTCCTCGCCTATGTCGGTGTAGCAAAGCAGCAGGGCAAAAAGCATCACCAAAACCACCGTCACGGCGTAGGCCGTCGCCAAATTTACAAGGCACCGCCCTATGCCGGGGGCGCGTTTTTCAGCCGAAGCCTTCATGTTTATCCGCTCCTTTTATTGTTCTCATAATAAATTTATTCGGGCGGACGAAAAATATTCCCGTTTCACTCGCGCTCTTTTTTCAAAATCCGCTTGACAAACGGGTCGGGCGGGTGTATAATAATATTAAGTCCTAATAGTGATTTGGGGTGACGACAATGAAACAGACGCGAAACACACGCCAGCGCAGGCTCGTTGCGGAGGCCGTCAAGGCCCGCAAAAACCACCCTACCGCGGACGAGATTTATATGGACGCGCGCGAAAGAGATGAAAAAATAAGCCGGGGAACCGTATACCGCAATCTTAATCTTTTGGCCGAAAGCGGCGAGATAGCGCACGTCAGGGTGCCTTCGGCGGATAGGTACGACTTTCGGCTCGACAGGCACTACCACGTTTTTTGCACGGGCTGTGGGGCCGTATGCGACGCGCCTATGCCCTATGCGGGGGAATACGACCGAATGACCGAGGAGGCCACGGGCTTTCGGATTTCCCGCCACAGAACGGTTTTCGAGGGGCTTTGCCCCGAGTGCCAAAAAAAGGAATTTGCGCAGGACTAAACGCGGCGCGGGGAGCCGCGTCAAAATAAAAACAATATAAAGGAGAGAAAAATCATGGCAGAAAAAACGAACAAGTACGCCGGAACGCAGACCGAAAAGAACCTCGAGGCCGCCTTTGCGGGCGAGTCGCAGGCGAGGAACAAGTACACCTATTTCGCCTCCGTTGCGAAGAAGGAGTGCTACGAGCAGATGTCGGCTCTGTTCCTGAAAACGGCCGACAACGAAAAGGAACACGCCAAGATGTGGTTCAAGGAGCTTTGCGGCATAGGCGACACCGCGCAAAATCTTGCCGCCGCCGCCGACGGCGAGAACTACGAGTGGACGGATATGTACGCCGGCTTTGCCGACACCGCCGAAAAGGAGGGCTTCCCCGAGCTGGCCGCGAAATTCCGCATGGTGGCCGCCATCGAAAAACGCCACGAGGAACGCTACCGCGCGCTGCTCAATAATATCGAAACCGCTCAGGTGTTCGAGCGCAGCGAGGTTAAGGTTTGGGAGTGCCGTAACTGCGGCCATATTGTCGTCGGCACAAAGGCTCCCGAGATCTGCCCGGTCTGCAATCACCCCCGCAGCTATTTTGAATTGAACTGCGATAATTATTGATTTTCGCCCGCGCGAAAACCGCACAAAAAATGGGCCGTAAAAAAATTCGCACCGTAAACTGACGCGCACGGGGGCCGGTCGAAAAAATCGTGCAGAACGGCGTCGGAGCAGGCTTCGCATCGCGGTTTAGGTTTTGGAAAAACCTAAACCGAGCTTGCTTTGCCGCTCCTCCTTTTCCCCCACAAATCCGGCTCCGCCGTCTTTGCGGGGGCCCCGTTATCAGCTCGCGCAGGAGGCTTTAGCCGACGAGCAAGCACTCCCGACGGCGTACATAGGTACGCCGAGGGTGATTTTC
>CANRER010000151.1 GCA_947629615.1 uncultured Clostridia bacterium
ATCAGTCTTTTTCCCGAAAAGAGCTTTTTCATTTCCTCGCTTCTTTGCTTTATAATGTTAGATTATACCATAAGCTTGCGCTCTTGTCAAGTTAATTTTCCCTTGCCTTTTTGACCAAGCTGTGGTAAAATGAAATAAAGGAGGTTTTAATCATGCTGACAGTAACACTCGGAAAAACAGGCATAACCTCGCCCAAAAACGCTTTCGGCGCACTGCCGGTGCAGCGCGTCGGCGAGGAGGAAGCCGTAAAGCTGCTCCGCCGCGCCTACGAGGCGGGCTTCACCTATTTCGACACCGCCCGCGCCTATTCGGACAGCGAGAAAAAGCTCGGCCTTGCGTTCGAGGGCCTGCGCGATAAAATACATATCGCCACAAAAACCACGGCAAAAACCGCCGATGACCTTTGGCGCGACCTTGAAACGAGCCTGAAGACGATAAAGACCGATTACATAGACGTTTATCAGCTCCATAACCCCGCCTTTTGCCCGTGCCCGGGCGACGGCAGCGGCCTTTACGAGGCCATGATGGAGGCGAAGGCTCAAGGTATGATACGCCACATCGGCATAACCAACCACCGCCTCGGCGTGGCCGAGGAGGCCGTTCGCTCCGGCCTTTACGAAACGCTGCAATTCCCGTTTTGTTACCTCGCGACCGACAGGGACGTCGCCCTCGTTCGGCTCTGCGAGGAAAAAAACGTGGGCTTTATCGCCATGAAGGCCCTTTCCGGAGGGCTGATAACAAACTCCGCCGCCGCCTTCGCCTACCTCGCGCAGTTCGGCAACGTGCTGCCGATTTGGGGCGTACAGCGCGAAAAGGAGCTTGACGAGTTCATATCCTACATGACGGCTCCGCCGAAAATGACCGACGAAATATCCGCCCTGATAGAAAGCGACCGCCATGAGCTGAGCGGCAGCTTCTGCCGAGGCTGCGGGTACTGTATGCCCTGCCCCGCCGGCATTGAGATAAACAACTGCGCCCGTATGGCGCAGCTCATCCGCCGCAGTCCCTCCGCAGGCTGGCTGACGCCCGAAAGCCAAAGAAAAATGATGAATATTGAAAACTGCCTTAACTGCGGAAGCTGCAAGTCGAAATGCCCGTACGGGCTCGACACGCCGGAGCTTTTAAGGCAAAACCTCGCCGATTACAAAAATATTCTCGCCGGAAATGTGAGGGTATAACGCCCTACTTTCCCGCGTTCTCCGCGTCTGCCCAGCGAGCCTTAAGCTTCTCCGCGCAGTCGAGCAGGGCGGCGCGTTCGTTTTTGATTTTTCCGTTCATAACGGCGTTAAGGCAAAAATGGAGCACCGCGCCTATCTGCCGCCCCGCGAAGCCCAGCTCCGCCGCGTCCGCGCCTCCTATAGCAAGGCCAGAAAGACCGCGGCACAGGTCATGCCCGACGGCATAACGGAAATCGGCTTCCCCCGCGTCGATAAGCGCCAGCTTTTCGGCGCGTTTATATTCCGACTGAGCGAGCGTGTCGGCCCGCATAACGGCGAAAAGGCGCGGCATATCGTCGTCGCCTACGAGCCGCGTCAGCTTCAAAATCTGCGGCAGGCCGCCCTTCAGCCTTACGTCGTGAAAGCGGACGAGCTTTTCCGCGAGAGCGACGGACTTATTGTCAAATTTCAGCCGCCGCATTATCTCGGCGGCCTTTTTCGCGCCCGCCGCCGGGTGGCCCTTGAAATGGGCGGAGCCGTTTTTGAATTTGTACATGGCGGGCTTCATTATATCGTGCAGCAGCAGCGCCATTTTTACCGTCGGTTCGCTGCTCGTGCAGTTATCGACGGCGGCGAGGCTGTGCGCGTAAACGTCGCGGCAGTGGTGTATCGTCCGCTGCTCGAAATCAAAGCAGGGCCTCAGCTCGGGGATTATTTCGGCCACGACCTCGCGCAGGCGCATGAACTGCGGCTCCACCCGCCCTTCGGTCAGCGCCTTAACAAGCTCCGCTCGCACCCTTTCGGCGGATATGCGGCCGAGAGTATGGCGCAGGGCAAGCATCGCGGCCTCGGTTTCAGGCTCTATATCGAACCCGAGCGTCACCGAAAAGCGCAGGGCGCGGAGTATGCGGAGCGCGTCCTCGCCGAAGCGCTCCTCCGGCCTACCGACGGTTCGGATAACTCCTTCGGCAAGGTCGCGCCTGCCGCCGAAGGGGTCGATAAGCCCCGCGCGGGGGCTGTAGGCCATGGCGTTTATCGTGAGATCCCTGCGGGCGAGATCGGCCCTAAGGCTCGCGGTGAAGCTGACGCTCTCGGGGCGGCGGCTGTCCTTGTACTCGCCGTCCACGCGGAAGGTGGTCACCTCCACTCCCCCGCCCATAAGCAGCGTTACGGTGCCGTGCTTTATGCCTGTGTCGAGTATTCTAACGTCGGGAAAGGCCGCCTTCACGCTTTCCGGCTCAGCCGAGGTACACACGTCCCAATCCTTGGGCTCGCACCCGAGAAGGCGGTCGCGCACGCAGCCGCCGACGGCATAGGCCTCATAGCCCGCGCTCTCGAGCCGCGCTATTATAAAAGCGATATTTTCGGGAATTTGCAAATCGTCACCACCAAACGAAGCGGATTTTTTACCAATTACTTGACAAACGGGGGAATTAAAAGTATAATATAGCATAGAAAAGGATGATAACTATGCCTAAAAAGCTGCTTTTTGTATATAACCCTCTGGCCGGGAAGGCCCAGATAACGGGATACCTTTCAAAAATAATCGACATATTCACAAAGGCGGGCTACCTTGTGACGGCGCGGCCCACGCTGTCGCGCGGCGACGGCGCCGAGGTAATAAAGGAATACGGGCGGCGGCACGACCTTGTGGTGTGCAGCGGCGGCGACGGCACGCTGTGCGAAGCGGTTACGGGCCTGATGGCCTTTGAGCCGAGCAAACGGCCGCCCCTCGGCTATATCCCCGCCGGCAGCACAAACGACTTTGCCTCTACCATCGGTATATCAAAGGACATGGCCGAGGCCGCTAACATGATAGTCCACGGAATACCGTTGCTGTGCGACATCGGAGCGTTTGACGACAAATATTTCACATACGTGGCCGCCTTCGGGGCCTTTACCTCGGTTTCGTACACCGCCCCCCAGCAGGTGAAAAATCTGCTCGGTCACACGGCTTATATTCTCGAGGGCATAAAGCAGGTCGGCAGCATAAGGCCCTACAGGCTGAAGGTCAGCTTTGGCGAAAGAACCATCGAGGACGATTTTCTGTTCGGCATGGTAAGCAACACCTTGCAGGTGGGCGGCATGAAGCTCCCCTCCGAGATGGCCTTTTCCATAAACGACGGTCTGTTCGAGGTGCTGCTTGTGCGCGCGCCGAAAAGCATCGCCGACGTGCAGGGCATGATAGCCGACGCGCTGCTTCAGGACACGGGCTCAAAAAGCTTCCTTAATTTTAAGGCGAGCAAGGTTCGCTTCGAGTGCGCCGAGGCCGTGCCGTGGACGCTGGACGGCGAATTTGGCGGCGAACCGAAAAGCGTCGTCATCGAAAATGTGAACAAGGCGATAGGGATTATCGTTTAACCCTTTATAAC
>CANRER010000152.1 GCA_947629615.1 uncultured Clostridia bacterium
GGCGTCAAAGAACCGCTCGGAATACGACAGTATTCCGAGGAACCTTTTCCTTGCCTACGAAAAAATATCCTCCCGCATGGTCCGGAGGAGTTTATAGCGAGCGAAATTTTTTTAAGGCAAGGCAAAAAGCGCAGGAAGGCTGACGCCTTCCGAGCATTTTTAACGCAGCATGGGGGAAATTTCGCCGCTATAAACCGTCGCGGTGTTCGACTCCCCTGTGCTTAAACCGACACCAAAGGAAAGGAATTTTTATGCTTAGAGAGAAATACCGCTATACGCCCCCTGAAAACGGCTATCCCGAATGGAACAATAATCCCGGCATTTTTGAGCTGAACCGTATGCCGGCCCGCGCCACGCTCATGACCTACGACGGCCGCGACGAGGCCGCCGCCGCTGACCGCGACGCCTCCGCGCGAAAAATCGGCCTTAACGGAAGCTGGCGCTTTTGCTTCGCCAAAAACATCGCCTCCGCCCCCGAAGGCTTTTTCGCCGAGGACTTCGACGTGTCGGGCTGGGACGAGATAAAGGTGCCGGCCCATTGGCAGCTCGAGGGCTACGATTACCCGCAGTACACCAACACTCGCTACCCGTGGAGCGCGGCCGAGCCGAAGCTTCGCCCGCCCTACGCGCCCACGGGCTATAACCCCGTCGGCAGCTATGTGCGCTTTTTCGACCTGCCCGACGATTACGACCCCAATCTCACGCCCGTGACGCTGCACTTCGGCGCGGTGGAAAGCGCCTTTTATGTGTGGCTCAACGGCGAGCTGCTCGGCTTTAACAAGGACAGCTTCTGCCCCGCCGAGTTCGACGCGACGCCCTATCTGCGCCCCGGTGAAAACCGCCTTGCCGTGCGCGTTTTCCGCTGGTGCGACGCGAGCTGGCTCGAGGATCAGGACTTTTGGCGGCTGAGCGGTATCTTCCGCGAGGTGTATCTTGAATTGCACAGCCCCGTCCACTTCTACGACGTGTTCGCCAAGCCGCGCCTTGCCGCCGATTTTGCTTCCGCGTCGCTGGACGTGGAGGTGACGCTGCGCAACTACGACTTTGTGACCGACAAGGTGAGCGTCCGCGCAAGGCTGCTGTTTAACGGCGAAAACGTGCTTTCCGCCGACCCGAAAATGACTCTGCCGCTTTCCGGCGCGGAGTTCCAAACCCTGAGCCTGCGGGTCGAAATCGACAAGCCCGCGCTGTGGAGCGCGGAAAAGCCCAACCTGTACACCCTCGTGCTTGAGCTAACCCGCGACGGCAGAACCGAGTATACCTCCGTCCGCGTGGGACTGCGCTCGTTTGTGATAAACAACGGCCTTATGGAGATAAACGGCGTGCCCGTAATGCTAAAGGGCGTGAACCGCCACGACTTCACCGCCGCGCACGGCCGCGCCGTCACCAAGGAGGAAATGCTCACGAGCGCGAGGCTCATGAAGCAGAACAACATCAACGCCGTCCGCACCAGCCATTACCCCAACAACGAGCTTTGGTACGATATATGCGACGAATACGGCCTTTACGTTATCGACGAGGTGAACCTCGAAACCCACGGCACGTGGAGCTACGGCCAGAAGGACGAGGGCGAAACCATTCCCGGCAGCAAGCCCGAGTGGCGCGACATTGTGGTTGACCGCGCCAACTCCATGGTTCTGCGCGACAAAAACCACCCCTCGGTGTGCATCTGGTCGCTCGGCAACGAGTCGTTCGGCGGCGAAAACTTCATACATATGCGCGACAGGATAAAGTCGCTCGACGATACCCGCCGCCCCGTCCACTATGAGGGGGTGTGCCACAACCGCGAGTTCAACCACGCCTCGGACATCGAGAGCGAAATGTATACCCGCCCGTGGAACATTGAAAAAAACATCAATTTCAACAACGAAAAGCCCTTCATTCTCTGCGAGTACAGCCACGCCATGGGCAATTCCTGCGGCGGACTGAAGGATTATTGGGAGCTTTTCTATAAGTATCCCTCGCTTCAGGGCGGCTTTATCTGGGACTGGATAGACCAAGCCCTCTACGCCGAGGCTCCCGACGGCCGGCCCTATCTGGCCTACGGCGGCGACTTCGGCGAGCAGCCCAACGACGGCACCTTCTCGGGCAACGGCCTCATCTTCGCCGACCACGGCGTAACCCCCAAGCTGATTGAAACGAAGGCCTGCTATCAGAGCATAAAATTCTCCGACGCCGATTTGCTGAACGGCCGCGTGAGGATAGAAAACCGCTTCCTGTTCACCGACCTTTCCGAGCTGCGCTTCAGGTGGAAGCTGGAGCTTGACGGCGAGTTCATCAAGGACGGCGAGTTCGCCGTGGAGCTTGCGCCGCTTAGGAGCGGAGTGTTCTCGCTGGGCGAAGTCATGCCCGAGCGCGGCAGGGGAGAGTACGTGCTTACCGTGACGGCCCACACCGCGGAGGATACCCCTTGGGCCGAGGCCGGCCACGAGGTGGCCTTCGGGCAGTTTGCGCTTCCCTCGGTCAACGTAACGCCCGAGCGCGCCTTCGCCGACGGCCCCGTCAGCGTGGACGGCAACACCGTCTATGGCGACGGCTTCAGCGTGACGTTCGACGCGGCCACCGGCTACATAAAGAGCTACGTGGCCCTCGGAACCGAGCTTTTCAAGGCCCCCGCCACGATGAATTTCTGGCGCGCCCTCACCGATAACGACAAGGGCAGCCGCATAATGAAGCGTTCCGCCTGCTGGCGCCGCGCCGGGGCCGAGGCGGCCCTCATCTCGCGCGAGGTGCGCCGTATGGCCGACGGGGCGGAGGTAAAGTGCGCCTACGTTCTGCCCACCGACGAGGAAAGCCGCGCCTCTCTTACCTACGAAATTTATTCCGACGGCGAGATAAAGGTGACGATGGAGCTTTTCCCCGGCCGTATGAACGGCGAGATACCCGAAATCGGCATGACGTTCATCGCCGATAAGTCCCTGACCGATATGACCTTCTTCGGCAACGGCCCCCACGAAACCTACGTTGACCGCGACGCCTCGGCCAAGCTCGGCGTTTACCGCCAGAAGGTGGCCGACCAGATGACGCGCTACCTTGTTCCGCAGGAGAGCGGCAACAAGACGGCCGTCCGCTGGGCCGAATTTACCGGCAAAAACGGCGGACTGCGCTTCGAGGCCCTCGGAGGCATGGAGGTCAGCGCAAACCCGTGGACGCCCGAGGAAATCGAGGCCGCCGACCACGCCTATAAGCTGCCCGAAAGCGACAAGTGCGTCATTCATATCAACGGCTGGCAGCAGGGCGTAGGCGGCGACGACAGCTGGGGCAGCCGCCCGCACATACAGTATCAGCTTTTGACCAACAGAAGCTATAAGTACTCGTTCGTAATATCCCCGATAAAGTAATGCGCCGCGCAAAACGGGGCGGCCCTCGCGGCCGCCCTCGGCGGCGCAAAAATTGCTATTTACAAGACGGGAAAATTGTGATATAATTATATAAAGCCACATAAAAAAGGGAGGAAAACGAAATGAAACTGCGCGCTATAGCCGCCGCCT
>CANRER010000153.1 GCA_947629615.1 uncultured Clostridia bacterium
ATGAGCTGGGCGCTGAACACCCCCATGCGCAACGTCGGCTGGCTGATAAACGACACGCAGAACGCCATGGCCAGCGGCGAAAAAATCATGGAGTTCACCCTTGAAAAGCCCGCTATTCACACCGAAACCGGCTTCACCGAAAAGGACCGCTTCGAGGGAAGGGTGGACTTCGAGCACGTCAGCTTTTCCTACGGCGGCGAGGAGGTCCTCCACGACGTGAGCTTCACCGCCGTGCCCGGCCAGACCGTGGCCGTCATCGGCGGCACCGGCAGCGGCAAGTCCACGCTGACGAACCTCATCTGCCGCTTTTACGACGCGACTGAGGGCTCCGTCAAGGTGGACGGCGTGGACGTGCGCAGGCTTAATCTGAGGCGGCTGCGCCAGAGCATATCCGCCGCCATGCAGGATATTTTCCTCTTTTCCGACACGATAGAGGGCAACATCGCCTACGGCGTGCCCGACGCCCCGATGGACGCCGTGGTCGAGGCCGCGAAAATGGCCGACGCCGACGGCTTTATCCGCTCCCTGCCGGAGGGCTACGACACTATCATCGGCGAGAGGGGCGTGGGCCTGAGCGGCGGGCAGAAGCAGAGAATAGCCCTCGCCCGCGCCATACTTAAAAACCCCTCGATACTCATACTCGACGACGCCACCAGCAGCGTGGACATGGAAACCGAGCATTACATACAAAAGACGCTCCGTGCCTTTTCCGAAAACCGCACCACCTTCATCATCGCCCACCGCATAAGCTCCGTTAAGGACGCCGACCTTATCCTCGTTATGGAGGAGGGGCGCATTGTGGAGCGCGGCACGCACGAGGAACTGCTCGCCCTCGGCGGAAGGTACCGCGAGGTTTACGACGTGCAGTACGGCAGCTTTGACGCCGAAGCCGTGAAAGGGGGCGAGCCTGTTGGCCAGAAATAAATTCGATGTGGACGAGCAGCTCGAAAGCCGTTTCAGCTTCGACCACATAAAGCGCCTCGCCCGCTACCTTATCCCTTTTAAGGGGCTGATGTTCGCGACGATAGGTCTTATGCTGCTGACAAGCGTGCTGAATATGCTCGCCCCCATCATAACCCGCGAGGCCATAGATAAACGCCTCCCCGCGCGGGATATGCGCGGGATAATGCTGCTTGGCGGGACGCTTATCGTGATTTACGTCATCAACGCGGTTATCGTCAAATTCCGTATGCGGGCGATGGCCACCGTGGGCCAAAGCCTTGTGGCCGACCTGCGGCGCGACATTTTCGCCCATTTGCAGGAGCTGCCCTTTGATTTTTACGACAGCCGCCCCCACGGGAAAATCCTCGTGCGCGTGATAAATTACGTCAACTCCATCAACAACCTGCTCACCGGCGGCCTTATCAACCTTATCACCGACCTTTTCACCGTGTTCGCGGTGCTGGCGCTGATGTTTTCGCTCAGCCTTAGGCTCAGCCTCGTCATGCTCTGCGGCGTGGTGGTTTTCAGCGGAATAATTTTCGCCATGAAAAACCGCCAGCGGCGGGCGTGGCAGGCCTACAGCGCGAAGCAGAGCAACCTTAACGCCTATATCCACGAAAGCATTTGCGGCGTTCGCGTGACGCAGTCATTCAGCAGGGAAAAAGAAAACCAGCGCATTTTTGAAACCCAGTGCGAAAACGTGCGCACAAGTTACATGAAGGCGAAAATCATAGATATATGCAACTGGCCCATGGTCGAAACCATATCCACCGTCACCACCTGCGCGGTGTTCCTCATCGGCGGGGCCGAGCTGCTTCGCGGCGGCGGGCTGACGGCGGGTACGCTTGTGGCCTTTGTGGGTTATGTAAACCTGTTTTGGACCCCCGTGCTGTCGCTGTGCAACTACTACAATCAGCTTGTGAACACGGCGGCTTATCTTGAGCGTATCTTCGAGGTGATGGATACGCCCGCCCTTGTCAGCGACCGCCCCGGGGCCGTGCCTATGCCCGAGATAGAGGGAAGGGTGGACTTCAGGCACGTGTCCTTCGCCTACGAGGAGGGCGCGAGGGTGCTTGACGACATGAGCTTTTCCGTGGAAAGGGGCCGCTCCGTCGCCATCGTCGGCCCCACCGGCGCGGGCAAGACCACAATAATCAATCTGCTCAGCCGCTTTTACGACATACAGGGCGGCGAGATACTCATCGACGGAGAAAATATCAACAAATACACGCTCAAATCCCTGCGCTCGCAGGTGGGCGTTATGCTTCAGGATTCCTTCATTTTCAGCGGCACGGTCATGGATAATATCCGCTACGGCCGGCTCGACGCTACCGACGAGGAGGTAGTGGCGGCGGCCAAAACCGTCTGCGCCCACGAATTTATTGAGGGGCTTGAAAACGGCTACTACACCGAGGTCAACGAGCGCGGCAGCCGCCTGAGCGTCGGCCAGCGCCAGCTCATCAGCTTTGCCCGCACCCTCCTCGCCGACCCGAGAATACTCATTCTCGACGAGGCCACCTCGTCCATCGATGTGCGCACCGAGCAGGCCCTCCAAACCGGCCTCGCCCGCCTGCTAAAGGGCCGCACCAGCTTTGTCATCGCCCACAGGCTCTCCACTGTCCGAGGCTCCGATACCATCATGTATATCGACGGCGGCAGGATAGTTGAAAGCGGCTCCCACGAGGAGCTGATGGCTAAAAAGGGCGCGTATTATTCCCTTTGCACCAGTCAGTACGAGCTGGCATAGCCAACCGGGAGGGACGGTAATAATGGTGATCATGAAAGCTTTTATCTTCGCCTGCGACCTGCTTGTGCCCGTGAGTATGCTCGTGTGCGGTCTGCTTCTTCTGAAAAGGCCGCCGAAAAAGAGAAACTACTACACCGCATACGGGACAAAGATAAAATTCACATACGGCTACCGAACCAGAATGTCGAGCAAAAACGCCGAAACGTGGGCCTTTGCCCAGAAGCTCTGCGGCAAGATTTGGTACCGCGCCGGCCTAATTATGCTGCCGCTTTCCGTTTTGGCACATCTGCCGGCGCTGGGCGGAGGAATAGGCGCGTTTGGGACGTTTGCGTCCGCGCTCGTGGCCGTTCAGTGCGCCGTGATGGTTGGCTCAATTATACCCGTTGAAACAGCGCTCAGGCGCACATTCAACAGCGACGGCAGCAGAAAAACAAAAGAGGAGGAGTAAGTCATGTGGTTCATATTCGCGCTTTTATCCGCCGTGTTCGCGGCACTGACCTCGATTTTTGCGAAGGTCGGCATCGACGGCGTTGATTCCAACCTCGCCACGGCCCTGCGCACGGTGGTTGTGCTGGCGATGGCGTGGCTGATGGTGTTTGTCACGGGTGCGCAGGGCGGCATAGGCGGTATAGGCCGCAAAAGCTGGATTTTCCTCATTCTTTCGGGCCTCGCGACGGGGGCCTCGTGGCTGTGCTACTACCGCGCCCTGCAAATCGGCGAGGCCTCGCGCGTCGCGCCGGTGGATAAGTTCAGCGTCGTTATCACGCTGATAATGGCGGCGGT
>CANRER010000154.1 GCA_947629615.1 uncultured Clostridia bacterium
CAGAGCATGGCGCACCAGTCCTGCGCCTCGGTGCCGCCCGCGCCCGCGTGGAGCGTGAGAATGGCGTTATACTTATCATACGGGCCGGAAAGCAGAGTTTCGAGCTTGGTGTCCTCCACGTTTTTTTGAAGGGCCTCGAACTCGGCGGTTATCTCGTCCAGCACGCCGTCGTCGTCCTCGGCTATAGCCAGCTCGACAAGGGTGGCGCAGTCCTCCCACGAGGAGCGCATATCCTCGTACCGCTTTATCTTCGCGCCGAGCTGCTTTATTTTTTGAAGAACTCTTTGGCTTTTTTCGGGCTCGGAATAGAGATCGGGTTCGGGCGTTTTTTGCTCAAGGCCGGCAAGCTCGGCCTTGGCGCCGTCGATATCCAGCGCCGAGGCAAGCTCGTTGATGGGGCCCTCCATCGCGGAAAGCTCCTGCTTATATTTTTCGTATTCGACTATCATATAAATCCTCCGTCAGGCTGATATTATCGCGGGTCTAACGCTTCGCGCGTCATTGGTTTGCGGCGGCCTCGTCCTTCGCCATGCAGCAGTTTTTATACTTCTTGCCGCTGCCGCAGGGGCAGGGGTCGTTGCGGCCGACCTTGACTGCCTTGCGGACGGCGGGGCGCTTTTGCGGGGCCGTGCCGTCGCCGCCGTGGCTGGCGACGGTGGGCTTCGCCACCTGCACGCGCTGTATCTGACGGACGCGCGGCTTAACGTTCATGATGTAGCGCACGGTGTCCTCACGAATGGCGGCTATCATCTCCTCGAACATATCAAAGCCCACAAACTTATACTCGTCCACCGGGTTATGCTGGCCGTAGGCCCGCAGATTTATGCCGTTTTTAAGCTGATCCATATTGTCGATATGGTCCATCCAGTGGCTGTCCACGGCGCGCAGCAAAATCACGCGCTCGACCTCGCGCATATTGGGGCCGAACAGCTTTTCCTGCGCGGCGTAGCGTTCGTCGGCGAGGCGGTGAAGGTCGTTTATCACGGTTTCCTTGGTGATGTCGTTATACTGCTCCTTCGCATAGCGCACAAGCCCCTCCGCGCCGAACAGCTTTTCCACGTAGCCGTAAAGGCCGGGGAAATCCCAGTCGTCGGGGTAAGGCGCGTTGCAGTAGGTATCGGCCGCAGAGCTGATTATCTCGTCTATCATGCCGCGTATCGTTTCGCGCAAATCCTCGCCGTCGATTACCTTTTTGCGCTGGCCGTAGATTATCTCGCGCTGCTGGTTCATCACGTCGTCGTACTGAAGAACGTACTTTCTTATGCCGTAGTTGCGGCCCTCGATTTTCTTTTGGGCGTTCTCGATGGCCGAGGTGAGGAACTTTTGCTCGATGGGCTCGTCGTCGGGCAGGCCCATGGTGCTGACCATTTTTTCTATCCTCTCGCCGCCGAAAAGGCGCATGAGGTCGTCGTCGAGCCCGATGAAGAAAATGCTCTTGCCCGGGTCGCCCTGACGGCCGCTGCGGCCCCGAAGCTGGTTATCTATGCGGCGAGCCTCGTGGCGTTCGGTGCCGATGATATACAGCCCGCCGAGGGCGCGAACCTCGTCGGCCTCGCGGGCGATTTCGCCCTGATGCTTCTTATAAAGCTCGTTATATACGTTCCTCGCGTCGATTATCTCTTGATTGTCGGTATCGGCGTAGCCGGTGGCCTCGGCGATAACCTCGTCGGAATAGCCCAGCTTCACCATTTCGTTTTTGGCGAGATACTCGGCGTTGCCGCCCAGCGAAATATCGGTGCCGCGGCCGGCCATGTTGGTGGCTATCGTCACGGCGCCCTTTTTGCCGGCCTGCGCGATGATCTGGGCCTCCTTTTCGTGCTGCTTGGCGTTCAGCACCTGATGCTTTATGCCCTTGGCCTTCAGCATACGGCTCAAAATCTCGGATTTATCTATCGAAACCGTACCCACAAGCACCGGCTGGCCGGTGGCGTGGGCGGCGGCTATCTCCTCGACGACGGCGTTATACTTGGCCTGCACGTTCTTATACACCCTGTCGTTCTGGTCAATTCTGGCAATGGGGCGGTTGGTGGGTATCTCGACGACGTCCAGCTCGTATATGCCGCGAAATTCCTCCTCCTCGGTTTTGGCGGTACCCGTCATGCCGCTGAGCTTTTCGTAAAGGCGGAAATAGTTTTGGAACGTGATGGAGGCGAGGGTCTTATTCTCGCGGGCGACCTCCACGCCCTCCTTGGCCTCGATGGCTTGGTGCAGCCCGTCGCTGTAGCGGCGGCCTATCATGATGCGGCCCGTGAACTCATCTACGATAAGCACCTCGCCGTCCTTGACAACGTAGTCCACGTCGCGCTTCATTATACCGTGGGCGCGGATAGCCTGATTTATGTGGTGGCTCAGCTTCATATTCTCGGGGTCGGAGAGGTTTTCGATGTTAAAGGCCTCCTCGGCCTTTTTCACGCCTCGCGCCGTCAGGCTGACGGTGCGGGCCTTTTCGTCAACGATATAATCGCCGTCGATGTTCTCGTCCTCCTCCTCTTTGTCGTCAACCTCCTTCACTTTTATGGGCTTGAGGTACTTGACAAAGCGGTCCACAAGGGCGTAAAGCTGGTTCGACTCCTCGCCCGCCCCGCTGATGATGAGGGGCGTGCGGGCCTCGTCGATGAGAATGGAGTCCACCTCGTCCACGATGGCGAAGGCGTGGCCGCGCTGAACCATGTTTTCCTTATATATAACCATGTTGTCGCGCAGATAGTCGAAGCCGAACTCGTTGTTCGTGCCGTAGGTTATATCCGCCGCGTAGGCTTTTTTCTTTTCCTCGGGGGGCATTTGGCTGATGTTCAGCCCGACCGTGAGGCCCATAAAGCGGTAAAGCTTGCCCATCCATTCGCTGTCGCGCTTGGCGAGATAGTCGTTCACCGTAACTATGTGAACTCCCCTGCCCGTCAGGGCGTTGAGGTAGGCGGGCATGGTTTCGACGAGGGTTTTGCCCTCGCCGGTTTTCATTTCGGCTATGCGCCCTTGGTGCAGCACTATGCCGCCCACCACCTGAACGCGGAAGGGCTTCATGCCGAGCACGCGCCAAGCCGCCTCGCGGACGGCGGCGAAGGCCTCGGGCAGTATATCGTCAAGGGTTTCGCCGTTCGCGAGCCTCTGCTTGAACACGGCGGTTTTGCCGCGCAGCTCGTCATCGCTTAAGGCCTCGTACTCCTTTTCAAGAGCCATTACCCTTTCCACGGCGGGCTCGAGCTTTTTCAGCTCGCGCTCGGAATATGTGCCGAAAATTTTATCGATAAGTCCCATTTTTGTTCATTCCTCTTTAATAAGCATAGTTTTACTTATATATCTTACCACTTTTTCGGACGGTTGTCAACCGTTATTATTGCCCTTCGGCTAAATTAACAAACCGTTCAAGAATTGCTTAAAAAATTCCTATTTATTCTTGACGGCAGGGCCGTTTATTATTATAATATAATTAGCAAATTATATGGAAA
>CANRER010000155.1 GCA_947629615.1 uncultured Clostridia bacterium
CATCGGCGAGCCGAGCGACGGCGTAAGCTATGACACCATTCAGCGCGATATTGCCGAAAAATACGGCCTGCCCTTCATCGACGTGAACGCCGAAAGCCGCGCGCTCGAAAACTCGCTCGGCCCCGAGGCCTCCAAGCGGCTGCACCTTTACGCCGACCCCGGCGAGTACGAAAAATACCCTGACGGCGTGGCCGACAACACGCATTATTCCTATGAGGGCGCGTTCGAGATAGCCAAAATCGCCGCCGCGGGCCTCGCCAATGTGCCCGACCTCGCGGCGCGGATTACCGACGGGTACTCGATGGCCGCCTCCTTCGAGGGCGAATACGACTTCGACGTGCGCCCTTATGGGGGCTTTGAGGAATTCAGCGTCGCCATATACTCCCCCGAGGGCGCGGCGGTGGCCGTGAACGGCGAAACCGTCCTCGCGGGCGGGGTCGAGGCCGTAGTCCGCGCCGAGGCGCGGGGCGGCAAAATCAATGTTTCGGCCTCGGGCCCCGTTTCGGCGGAGGTAACACCCGTGCGCCGTTTCGCTCCCGAGGAAGGCATCGACACCGCGGCGGGCGAATACGAGCTGGGCCTGCCCGCCGGCGAATACGACCTTTACTTTACCAAGGCCGATACCGAGCGCGGCAACATCTATGTAAATTCGCAGCTCGTGGGGGCCAACGTGGATATGTACGGCACGGTGGCCGTGCCGGAGGGTACGGTTCACGTTTTCAGGGGCTTTAAGACCGACGGAGGCGCGGCGGTTCGGGTGGATCAGCGAACCACGCGGCTCAGGTCTGTCGAGGCCGTAAAGTCGCCCTCCGTGCTGCCTCGCAAAAAGCGTATCTTCGTGGCAGGCGATTCCACCCTCTGCAATTACTATCCCGTTATACCCGACGTTCGCGAGGCCGAAATCCCCGCGGGCGAACGGCGCACCGGCTGGGCGCAACTTCTTTCGCGCTTCACGGACGACTCGGCCGAGGTTGTCAATCTGGCCTCCAGCGGCGACTGGGCCCGCGATTGGAAGGACGTTATTTTCCCGACGGTTTCCGCGCAGGGGCAAAAGGGCGACGTTTTGGTTATACAATTCGGCATAAACGACCGCAACCGCGACGATAAGAGCAAGGAAACCATGAAGGACGCTCTGCGTTACATGATAGACGAGTGCGGCAAAAAGGGTATTGTGCCTGTGCTTGTGAAGCCCCAGCCCTCGGTCGGCTACACTTGGGGCTCGGCCGGCGAGCACGAGGCCCCCAACGGCAACAACGGCGGCTTTTTCGACGCCGTGGCCGAGGTCGCCGCCGAAACCGGCTGCGCCTACGTTGACCTTTACGCCCTCGCGGGGGCGCATTTCGCCGAGGTTGGCCGCGACTACGTTTCGAGGAATTATCATCTATGGAACGCCGAAACAGGCGAAATGGCCGATAAGCTCCACATCTCCTTTGCCGGGGCGCGAAAGCTTTGCTCGCTGTTTGCTTCGGCGGCGTCGGAAATGGGGCTGATAACGACCGACGGATATTACGAGGTTACGGATATACTGGACGGGGTGTACGTTTTGAGAAGCGGCGGCAGACTGCGTCTGTATAACGGCTCCGCCGAAAAACGCGCCGTGACGGTGGCGCTCCCCTCGGGCGAAACCGTTCTTGCGCTCAGCCCCGGCGAATGGCTCAGCCTCGGCGAGGCGGGGGAGGTAAGACTGTGAGGTGGAACCTCGGCGAGGGCGAGTATCGGCTGAAGCTTCGGGCGGAGGCCCGCGACAGCTCGCTCCTCACCGTGACGGACGGCCACCGCCGCTTTCTGCTGCGGGATTTCCCCATGCGCGTGGGTGAGGCGCGGGATTTCACCTTCGCTCTCGCCGTGCGCCGCGCCGATTTTCAAAAAAAGCCGCCCTACATGGGCGACGCCATAGAGCTGAAAATAAGCGGCGGCTGCCGTGTCGGCGCGGAAATAGAGCCCGCCGAGCTGCCGGTGGTCTACTGCCTCGGCGACTCCACCGTCTGCGACCAAGAGTACGACGGCGGCGACGAGCTGACGCGCTGCTGCGGCTGGGGCCAAACGCTCGGGCTGTTCCTTGGCGGCGAGTATGCCGTCAGCAACCACGCCGAGCAGGGAACGCATACAGCCGACTGCCTCGCCTGCCACTCAAAGCCCGTGATGAGCCGTCTGCGCCCCGGCGACGCCGTGCTTATGCAGTTCGGCCACAACGACCAAAAGCAAAGCTTTCTCAGACCCTTCGAGGGCTATAAGGAAAACCTGATAAGGCTTGCCCGCCTCACGGCGGAGCGCGGAGCTAAGCCCGTGATATGCACGCCCATAAACCGCCTTATTTATGTTGACGGGCGGCTGAATACCTACCTCGACGATTACGCCGCCGCCGCCCGTGAGGCCGCCAAAGAAACGGGCGCGGGGCTTATCGACCTTCACGCCTACACGAGCGAGGCTTATCTCCGCATGGGCAAAAGCGCCGAGGAGCTGTTTTACCATAGCCCCGACCTCGACAGAACCCACCCTAATGACCGCGGCGCGGTGTTTATCGGCGAGAAGGTGGCCGGGGAATTAATTCGGATATTGCAATAAAAAAACGGAGCCATTTTGGCTCCGTTTTTTTATTGCAATTCAATCCTTCAACAGAGGCATAGGCTCACCCTCGCCAAGTCCCTGCACGGCCAGATTATACGCCGCCGCGTAGGCCTCGCCGTAGGTGAGGGGCCGCCTCGGGGCGAAGCCGCCGCCGTTGCCGCTCATAACGCCAAGCCCCTGAAGTATGGCCGCGCCTCCGATGCCGCCCACGAAATCGGCCTCGTCGGCAAATTTCACGGAGAATACGTCAAGGTCGATAAGCTCCTTCCAGCCGAGAGCCGTCATTATCAGCTCCGCCGCGCCCTCGCGGGTGAGAACGCCGGAATTTAACTCCTTATCGACGTCCGCCGCGTCGGTTACAAAATAATAGTATCGCGCGGGCATATCGCTTATGTTTATGGCTTGGCGCACAAGCCGCATAAAGTCGTCGCAGGCTATGTTGTCGTCAAACGAATATCCGCCTGGAACATAAATGTCGTTCTCGCGCAGAATGTCGTAAAACGGCCAAGCCCAATGCTCCTTTTCGGCGGGCTTTTCATTAGCGGCCTCTATCGGCTCGCCGGAGTAGCCTATGGCCGTGCCGTCCTCGGCCTTGACGGCGTAAAGGTCGGCGTTAGGCTTAAGCGCGTAGCTTAATACGGGCTTGCCCTCGGCGTTGTAGCTGTAAACAAGCTCGGCGGTGAAGCTGCCCTTCGCCGCGTCAAGCGCGCTCACCATCGAGGCGGGGGTGATTATTTCTGCCTCGGGGTCGCTTTCGTGGAAGTAGACCACCTTGCCGCTGCGCTTCGACACATTCACGCTCTTGCTGTCGTCGGGGTAGGGAATATCGCCGATGACGCGCTGCCAGCTTTTGCGGAGGAAGGCCTTGCTGA
>CANRER010000156.1 GCA_947629615.1 uncultured Clostridia bacterium
CCGGCGATGGAATTAAGCGCCAGAGCGTTGTCGGCCACGGTTTTCGTCAGCGGGCCTATCTGGTCGAGAGAGGAGGCGAAGGCCACCAGTCCGTAGCGGGAAACCCGCCCGTAGGTGGGCTTCATGCCCACAACGCCGCAAAAGGCCGCCGGCTGGCGTATACTGCCGCCGGTGTCGCTGCCGAGGGCGAAGGGGGCCTCGCCTGCGGCCACGACCGCCGCGCTGCCGCCGCTGCTGCCGCCCGGCACTCTGTCGAGGCCGCGCGGGTTGTGCGTCGTCATAAACGCGCTGTTTTCCGTGGAGGAGCCCATCGCGAACTCGTCCATGTTGGCCTTGCCCAAAACCGGCACGGCCTGCGCGTTAAGCCCCTCCATGACGTGAGCGTCGTAGGGGGGAACAAAATTCCCGAGCATTTTCGAGGCGCAGGTCGTCCGCAGCCCCTTTGTGCAGATGTTATCCTTTATTGCGGCGGGAATGCCCGTGAGCGGCCCGGCCTTGCCCTCGGCGCGGAGCGCGTCGGCCCTTTTGGCCGCCGCTCGGGCCGTTTCGGCCGAAACGGTTATGTATCCGCCGACCTTTTCGTCGTTTTTCTCTATTGCCGAAAGGTAGCCTTCGGTTATCTCCGCCGAAGAAAGCTCGCCCGAGTCAAGCGCGCCGCGAAGCTCGCCCAGCGTCATTGTCGTAATATCGTTCATCGTTTAACCCCCTATTATTCTACCACTCTCGGAACGCTGACGTACCCCTGCGCCTTTGTGGGGGCGTTTTCAAGCATTAAATCGCGGTCGATTCCGTCGCGAACCGCGTCGTCGCGGAATACGTTGCTCAGCGGCACAACGTGGGCCGTAATGTCCACATTGCTCGTGTCCACGCCGGAAAGCTGATTGGCAAAGCCCACGATGGCCTCCATGTCGGCGGCCATAGCGGCGCGTTCGCCCTTGCTCAGGCGCAGCCGCGCCAGCTTCGCCACGTTGTCAACGTCGATGGCGGGGCCGGTCTTTTTCTTCGCGGCGGCGGCGCTGCCCTCGGCGAACGCTTGGCCGAGCCGCAGTATCTCGAGCTGTTTGGGGTCTACAAAGTCGGGCGCGCCCGTCATCGGGCAGGAGGCGTCCTTCATTTTGGGGAAGGCTATTACCTCGCGGAGCGAATCGGCCCCCACGAGCAGCATCACAAGCCTGTCAAGCCCGAAGGCAAAGCCGCCGTGAGGAGGCGTGCCGTACTTGAAGGCGTTCACCATGAAGCCGAAGCGGTTTTCGATTTCGGCGTCGGTGAAGCCGAGGGCCTCGAACATCTTTTGCTGAATGTCACTGCGGTGTATTCTTATGCTGCCGCTGCCAAGCTCAACGCCGTTGAGCACAACGTCGTAGGCCTGCGCGCGCACCCGCGCCGGGTCGGAAAACAGGAACTCCATATCCTCGGGGTAGGGCATGGTAAAGGGGTGGTGCATGGCCATGAAGCGGTTTTCCTCGTCGCTCCACTCGAACTGCGGAAAGTCGGTGACGATGAGGAAGCGAAACTCGTCCTTGTTTCTGAGGCCGAGCATATCGCCGAGCTCAAGGCGCAGAGCGCCGAGCGTGCGGTACACTACCTGAGGCTTGTCGGCGCAGAAGAGGATAAAGTCGCCGGGCTTCGCGTCCATGCGGGCGATGATGGCGTCCAAATCCTCCTTGGAAAAGTACTTGGTAAGTATGGAATATATCTCGCCGTTTTCGCGCACGGCTATCCACGCCATGCCCTTCGCCCCGCAGCTTTGGGCCTTTTCTGTCAAAGCCTCGATAACGCTGCGGCTGAAGTCGGCGCGGCCCTTGACGTTGATTGCGCGGACGATGCCGCCCTTGTCAACCACACTGCGGAAAACGGTGAAGCTGCTGGTTTTCATTATGTCGCTTAAATCCACTATTTCAAGCCCGAAGCGCAAATCGGGCTTGTCGCTGCCGAAGCGGTCCATGCACTCCTGCCACGTCAGCCGAGGGAAGTCGCCGGCCTCGCGGCCCATTACCGTGCGGAAAATGTGGCGGAACAGCTTTTCAAGATGGACGAGTATATCCTCCTGATTGACGAAGGACAGCTCCATATCCACCTGAGTGAACTCGGGCTGACGGTCGGCGCGCAAATCCTCATCGCGGAAGCACCGCGCGACCTGATAATATTTGTCAACGCCGCCCACCATCAAAAGCTGCTTGAATATCTGGGGCGACTGAGGCAGGGCGTAAAACGCGCCGGTATGCACGCGGCTGGGAACGAGGTAATCCCTCGCGCCCTCGGGCGTGGACTTGCAGAGCATCGGCGTTTCGACCTGTATAAAGCCGTTTTCGTCAAGGAAGTCCTCGGCGGCCTTTTGCACCGCGTGGCGGAAACGCAGATTTTTTATCATCTGCGGGCGGCGCAGGTCGATAAAGCGGTACTTAAGGCGCAAATCTTCGCGGACGGCGGTGTCGTCGTCGGGCGAGAAGGGCAGCGCGGCGGAAACAGAAAGCACCTCAAGGCTGTCGGCCATAAGCTCAATGGTGCCGGTTTGTATCTTGGGGTTGTAGGTTTCCTCGTCGCGCAGGCGCATAAGGCCCGAGGCCTTGATAACGCTCTGGTTTTTAAGCCCCTCGGCCGCCGCGAAGTCCTCGGCGGAAAGATTTTGCTGGTTAAAAACGACCTGAAGCGTGCCCTCTCGGTCACGCAGGTCTATGAAGATAACGCCGCCCATGTCGCGCTTGGTCTGCACCCAGCCGCAAACGGTCTGGCGGGTGTCGATCTGCTCCTCGGTGAGCAGGCCGCAGTAAAATGTTCTGTCCATAGCGAACAACTCCTATAAATGCCTAATTTACCTATATTAACATACCCTATATAATACCTCAAAAACGGGCTTATTGTCAATAGGAAATTTGAATAAAATCCCTTTTTTCTCAATCGCCCTCGCGCAATATCGTATACAGCACGTCCGCGAAGTTCACAGCGGCCTCGGGCAGCTCGGCCTTTTCGGCGAAAAGCGCTCTGCCTCGGCTGATTTCCGAGCTAATGGCGGCGTTGGCCGTCCGTATGGAAAGCCGCCCCGTCACCGCCGCTCCGCCGGAGTATGTCGCGCCGTAATTAAGCGACGTCCAGCGGCCGTCGGTCAGAGGCGAAATAACGTCCTCGGCGGCGGTCAGCCACACCTCGTCCGTGCCGTCGGGCCGGTGAGAAACGCCCAGCGCGTTCGGGCCGAAGGCCTTCTTTATCGCGGCGAGGCCGCGGGCCAGCTCCTCGGCCGAGGCGGCGCTGTCGGGGTCAAGGCCGTCGGTCAGGCCGGAGAGCAGCCCCTCGAGGGAGGCGAGGTCGCCCCCGCCGTCGATAAGGTCGGCGGCGGCGGTGCGGAGCGTTCCGCCGTCCGCGCCGGAGAGCATCTCCTCAAGCTCGCCCCAGTCGGCCCTGTACCACGTGTCGGCGGCGACGCCGCTCACCCACGCGG
>CANRER010000157.1 GCA_947629615.1 uncultured Clostridia bacterium
CCGGAGCGCTCCGCCGCGGCGGCTATCCTTTGGCGGACGGAGGCGATATTTTTTTCAATCCTATCCATTTATTTCACATCCTCGGGCTTCAGCAGAACCTTATCCAGCTCCTTCAGCGGAACGTAGCTGGCCTTCGCGCCGGGGGGAGTGTAGTTGCGGTCAACGATGTAATACTTGTCGTCCTCGGTGCCGAAGGGGTCGTTATTAACGCTCTTGAACTGCTTGGTATGCTTATCTATAAGTATGTAAACTCCCTTTTCGCCGTCCTCTATACGCAGGGCCTCGGATGGTATGCGCAGGCCGCTTTTCCTTTGCAGAATAAGCTTATAATCCACGCCGCGCATACCGGTTATGCCGTCCACAAACTTATTGCAGCGCACGATAACCACTCTTTTGCCGTCCTCCTCCTTGCTGAGCGAAAGGACGGACGCGTCCACCTCAGCGGTTTCGGAGGCGTCCACCATGAGGCTGACGTCCGCGCCGACGGTCACATCCTCGGCCTCCTCGGCGGATATGACGGCCGCGAGATACCAGTTATAGTTATCCGTAATTTTGCACAGCACGTTTTCGTCCTTTTCGGCGTCGCCGAGCAAATCGCCGAAGCCCTCGACCTGCGAGGGGGTAAGCTCGGCCATAACGTCCTCGTCGCCGTACCGCTCAAGCCCGTCCACCGACGCGCTGTATATGCCCGCCAACGGGGCGAAAACCTCGCTCTGCGCGCCGCCGATGGCGGTTTCGATGTCGGCCTTACGCTCGTAAAGCTCGGCCAGCAGCTCGTCGCCGCTGTCGGTTTCTATTTCCGCGCCGCGCTCCTTCAGGTAACCCACCTCGCGCTTAAGCTCCGACGCGCGGGCGTAATCGCCCTCGCGCACGGCCTCGCGCAGGCTTTTAACGTCGGCCGAAACGGCCCCCGCTATACGCACCGCGTCGGAGCGGTACATCTCGGACATTATGCGGCTTTTTTCGATGTCCTCTATACGCTCGTTTATCGTGTTGAGCTCGTCCACCATAGCGTCGTCGGGGCGGCCCGTGATAACCGCGCCGACCTTGGCGTTTTTGGCGACGCGCTCGCCGTCGTTCACGTACGGCTCGAACACGCCGGGAGCCTCGCTTCTGACGAGGGTTTCGGGGCGCAGGATATAGCCCGAGCCGCTGACGCTTTTTTCATATTCGTAATATGTGACCGTTTCGGCGGCGTAGGGGCTGGCGCAGTAGCGCACCGAGCTCACGAGCGCGGCCGCGATCACAACAATAAAAATCACTCTGACTGCTTTGCGCAAGCTCCTTCACCTACTCGTCTACTTCCTCAAGGTTGAATTTAACGGGAGAATAAGGTATTATGGTGGATATGGCGTGCTTGTAGACAAGCTCCTGCTTGCCGTCGCTGTCGATAACCACGGTGTAATTATCGAAGCCCTTCACCTGTCCCTTGATTTGAAAGCCGCTGACAAGATAAACCACAATGGTCGTATGGTCGCGGCGGACGGAATTAAGAAATACGTCCTGAAGATTAATATTCGATTTCATTTGCTTTCTTCCTCCTTAAAATGTCGGCATTTCATTTTTATATATTTTCTCGGCCATATCGGCCGCGTTTTTCGGGTCGAGCCCATATATGTCGCCGCGCCGTCGGAACCACGTCAGCTGCCGCTTGGCGTAGCGGCGGGTGTTTTGCTTTATGCTTTCCACGGCCTCGTCAAGGGTGCAGCGGCCCTTAAAACAGTCCACGATTTCCTTATAGCCTATGGCTTGGGCGGCGGTTTCGGCTTTGTCAAGCACGGGCATGAGCGTCCGACGAACCTCGTCCGCGAGGCCGTTTTTTATCATTTCGTCCACGCGGGCGTTTATCCTTTCGTAAAGCTCGGCGCGGTCGCGCTCTATCGTGAAGCGCAGGGCGTGATAGGGCGAGTCGCGGCGGCTTTTTTCGTCAAGCTCGGCGCGGCCCATGCCGCTGAGGGTTATTTGCTCGATGGCGCGGACGACGCGCTTCACGTTATTGGGGTGTATGGCCTCGGCGGCAAGCGGGTCAAGCCCGCGCAGCTTTTCGTGTAGGTATTCGTTCCCCTTTTCCGCGGCCTCGCGCAAAAGCTCGGCGCGGAGAGCGGCGTCGCCGCCCGGGGCGGAAAAATCGGTGTTGGCGACGAGGTTATCAATATAAAGCCCCGTTCCGCCGACCAATACGGGCAGCCTGCCGCGGCGGGCTATGTCCTCGATAACGGGGGCGGCCTCGGCGCAGTACCGCGCCACGCTGTAGCTTTCCCACGGGTCGGCCACGTCTATCATGTGGTGCGGCACTCCGCGCCGCTCCGTGGCCGTGGGCTTGGCCGTGCCGATGTCGAGCCCTCGGTACACCTGCATGGAATCGGCCGAAACCACCTCCCCGCCGAGGCGGAGAGCCAGCTCAACGCCGAGGGCCGTCTTGCCGCAGGCGGTCGGCCCGCAGACCACGACTAACGGAATTTTTTTCATCACGGTCATACTATCCTTTTGAACATTTTTTCAATGCTGTATTTTGTCAATTTCACGCATATGGGCCGCCCGTGCGGGCAGGTCGATATTCCCTCAAGCTTCAAGGCGTCGGCGGCGAGCCGCTCCATTTCCTCGTCGGTAAGCTCGCGGTTGGCCCTGACCGCGCTGTGGCAGGCAAGGGTATACATGGCCCTGTCGCGCCGCTCCATAATCGCGCCGCCGCCCTCGCCCGTCAGCACGGAGGCAAGCTCCGCGAGCAGGCTTTCGGCCTCGGAGGGCGAGCAGTCGGCGGGGACGCTCCTTATCAGGACGGAGCCGCCGCCGACGTCCTCGAGCTCAAAGCCCATATCCCACAAAAATTCGCGGTTTTCCGTCACGGCCTCGTGCTCGCTCGGGCTGAGCGTCACGCACTGGGGCAGCATCAAAAGCTGCATGGAGGCCCTTCCCTCGCCGCTTCTCAGAGCCTCGTACCTGATGCGCTCGTGGGCGGCGTGTTGGTCTATCATTATAAATTCCTTTTCCGCCTCGGCCAAAATGTAGGTGGAAAAAAGCTGGCCTATTATCCTTATCGGCAGCTCCGCCTCGGACTCAGGCTCGGGCGCGGGTTCGGGCTCCAGCTCCGGCTCCGGCTCGGGCGCGGGTTCGGGCTCCGGCTCCGGCTCCGCCTCGGGAGCGGGGCCGAAAAGCTCGGCCTTGTTTATCTTGGGGGCCTTTATTTCGCCGTTTTTGAGCTTTAGCTCATGCTCTTCGTTCAGGCGTTCGATCTGCTTTTGCGGCAGCAGCGGCTTTATGTCGGCCCTGACCGTGACCTCGCCGGGGCGGTCGGGCCTCGCGGGGGGCTCCTCGGAGGGGGCGGCGACGTATTTTTTGAATATCTCGGACTTTTCGGGCGGTTTTTCGGGCGGCCTAACGCTCGGGCGCACCGTAAGCTGCCCCGCCGAAGGGGCCGAAAACGGCAGCTTGTAG
>CANRER010000158.1 GCA_947629615.1 uncultured Clostridia bacterium
ATGTTAAGCTTTATAATAAAATTATGAATTGATGAATTAATGTAGAAAACCCGCTTGTAAGAGTGGGTTTTCTTATTTTTTAAGCCCTTGAACTATGAACGAAAATCACCCTCGGCGCAGGCATTCGCCTGTTTTGCGCCGCTTCGCGGCGGGGCAATAGGGGCCCCGCAAAGACGGCGAAGCCGGATTTGTGGGGAAAAGGAGGAGCGGCGGAGCGAGCCCGATTTTGGTTTTGAAAAAACCGAAACCGCGATGCGAAGCCTGCTCCGACGCCGTCAATTCTGCACGATTTTTTCGGCCGGCCCCCGTGCCTCTACACTACGGAGTAAGTACCTTTGGACTAAAAATATAGCCTCTTTTTATAATACATTTTTCCGCGAAAAAAATCGACTCGGGTAAGCCCGAGTCGATTTTTTATCATAGAATGTTATCTGATAGACCACTTGGAGGCCGCGTCAAATGTTCTCTGACGCACGCCGGTTTCATCATAGGATATATAGAGCTCGCTGGCGACGTTCTTAATGTAGTAGAAGCCGCCGAGCTTTTCAAGCACCCATGTCTGGTGAGCGCCGCCGTTAGCCTCCCAAAGGCCAAGCTTTCTGCCGGGATCGACAGACTCGCCGGGAACCTCAAGAACCTCGTCTGTGCCGGCGTTCTTGATGATGAAGCCGCCGTCGGCAGCCTCCATCGTCCACTTCTGGGTGGAAAGACCGCGGTTGCGGGCGAGAATGATGTCGGTTCCGTCGTTGCTGATGGTGATGGCGTTGTTGGTGCCGTAAAGGGCTATTCTGAACTGACCGCCGATCGGCTCCGTGATAGGAGTGGGTGTAGTGGGTTCGGGGGTTTCGGCAATCTCTACCTCTGCGCCGAGAACGTTCCACTTGGTGGCGGAAGCCTTGGAAAGCTGCTGAATGGCTCCGTTTACATTGGAAAGGTAAAGCCCGCTCATCGCGTTCTTGATATAGTAGCTGTCGCCGTCCTTTTCAAGCGACCAAGACTGGTTTGTGCCGCCGTTGCCTTCCCAAACGCCTACCTGACCGCCCTCGTTCATCGACTGCTCAAACACGTCGATGAAGTAGCCGCAGGAGGAGCTCTTTATTCCGGCTCCGTCGAGCGTCCAAAGCTGAGAGCTTGACGAGGACGCGGAGGAAACGGAAAGGGTAGTGTCGTCGCCTTCAACTGTAAGAACGTCCCTTGTGCCGGCAACGGCAAGCTGGAACTCGCCGGTTATCGAAGCGCCGGCGGAAACCGTGGCGTCGCGGTTGGCGATAACCCACTTGGTGGCGTTGCCCCTGTCGAGCTGAACGATGCTGCCGCCGTTGTTGGAAAGATACAGGCCGCTCATTACGTTGCGCACATAATAGCCGCTGCCGTCAAGCTCGAGCGTCCAAGCCTGATTGTTGCCGTCGTTGTTTTCCCAAACGCCTATCTGGCCGCCCGCGTTCATGGACTGCTCGAACACGTCCATTACAACGCCGGAGGAGTTGTTACGGAAGGTGTTGCCGTAGGAGTTGCTGCCGAGCGTCCATATCTGGCTGCCGGCCTTGGTGTTGGCGGATACGGTAAGCGTAGTGTTGTCGCTTTCCACGGTGAGTACGTTATTTGTGGCGGGGTCGGCGATTATAAACTCGCCGGTAACGGTGGAAAGGTTGGGGTAGGTAGCGCCGCCCGACGCACCGCCGGAAGCGGGCGCGGAGCCCGTGCCGGTGTAAACCGAAACCTCGGCGAGAGAGGCCCAGCCGTTAGCGCTGCTGCCGTTCAGATTAATTCTGACATATCTGGCGCTCTTGCCGCCGCCGTCAACATATTCGTAAACCGCGCCGCCGGAGGGGCTTGCGCCGCTGTAAATCTCACTGTAGCTGCTGCCGTCCTCGGAGAGGGCCACGCCGTAGTTTACGGTTCTGGTATCGGGGCTGTAGTCGCGCATCTGCACGCCTACACAGCTTATGGGCTGAGCGCTGCCGAGGTCGATGGTCATGCTGTTGGCGTTTTCAACGGCCCAGTAGGTGCTTGCGTTGCCGTCGAGAGCGTTCCTGCCGGGGTTGTTGGACTCGGGCTCGGCGGTAAAGGTGGCGTTGGTAACGTTGAGCTTGGTGCCGGTGGGAGAGGTGGATTTCGCGGAAACGGTCTGCGTGCCGGAGCTTTGCGCCGCGGCGGATGAAAGAGTTCCGCTGTAAACCTCAACCTCCGCCACGGAGGCCCAGTCGCCGATAGTGCTGCCGGCGGTGGTTATTCTGACGTATCTGGCCGTAACGCCCACGGTGTGGTATTCGGCCACGCCGCCGCCGGCCGCGCTGCCGCCGTCAAATACCGAGCGGTATACGTTGCCGTCAGAGGAAACGAGTATGGCGTAATTTATGGAGCGACCGTCGTCGTAAACCTTCATCTGTACGCCCACGCACGCGATGGGGGTGGGTGCGCCGAGGTCGATGTTCATTTCCTGAAGGCCCTGCGTCGCCCATACGGAGCTGGGGCTTCCGTCAACGGCGTTAATGCCGGGGTTGTTTTCCTCGGGCTCGGAGCTGAATTTCAGCATGGAGGCGGAGAGGTTAATCTTTGTGCCGATAGCCGTGTTCGACATAGAGGAGTCGATGGGGCCGGTTTCAACTGCACCGGTCGTTGCCGTCGCGATGGATTCCTCAACGGGAATGCTCCAGTCGAGCTCATAAGAGGTGGGAACGGTTATCTCGGGCAGGTCGCCGGACTGAATTGCCCCGACGATGGTGGAAAGCACGGCGCTTTCGGCGGCCGCGTCACGGATAACCGTGCGGGAGGAAGCGATGACGAGCTTGCGCGAAGCGTCGTAGAAGTATACCTGACCGATTATGTCCTGAATAAGGTCCTTCATGGGGATAAAGGCCTGACCGCCCTGCGCCGCGGGAGCCGCGGAAAGGGCGCGGCCAAAGCCGTTGAGCGTGTAGTTGGCGGAGCCGACCTTAAGCACGGCGACCTTGTCGGGGCCGAAGGAAAGGTCGATAAAGCCGGTGGACGCGTCATACGAAGCCGAGCCGCCGAAAAGCACGGAAACGGCGCTCACGGGCATCATCACAACGCCGTTTATCTCGGCGGGAGCGGCGGGAAGCGTCCGCAAAGCGTTGCCCGATACCGCCGACGTGCTGCCGACAAGAATGGCGACATTGTTGTTGAGAACCGTTCCGTAATCGGCGGCGGACACGCTTATTGAGAAGCAGCCCAAAGCCATAACAAGAGCGGTCAAAAGGCAAAGTACCTTTTTCATGATTGGAAATCCCTCCTTAGAATTAAACGCACGGCTAACACATTAGCCTACACGTTGCTATGATATTATTATATAGCTTTTTTACCAATTTGTAAATAGTAAAATTAAATTTGGGCAAATTGCATAAAAATAATGACGA
>CANRER010000159.1 GCA_947629615.1 uncultured Clostridia bacterium
ACGCAAGGAAGACTAAAGGGGGAGTGGAAAAATGCTTAACAGTGTTCAGTTGATCGGCAGATTTACCCGCGACCCCGAGCTCCGCACAACTCAAAGCGGCGTCAGCACCTGCAGCTTCACCATCGCCGTGGACAGGAATTTTGTCCGTCAGGGCGAGGAGCGCAAGGCCGATTTCATAAGCTGCGTCGCGTGGAGGCAGACGGCGGAGTTCATCACCAGATACTTCAAAAAGGGCAATCTTGTTGCCCTCGAGGGAAGTATCCAAACAAGGACTTGGGATGATAACGAAGGTAAGCGGCACTATGTGACCGAGGTCGTCGTTGACAGAACTCACTTCGTTGAAAGCAAGCGCGACTCCAACAATTCCGGCGGCGAGTACGGCGGCGGGTATAATAACGGAGGCGGCTATAACGGAGGCTACAACGGCGGTTATCAGGCGCAAAACGCCGCTCCCGCCCAGAATGCGAACGCGCAGCAGGGGAACGATTTCGCCCCCTCCTACGGCGGGCTGGGCGACCCAATATCTCCCATCGGAACCGAGGACGATCTGCCGTTCTGAGGTTTCTGAAAATGAATTTTTGTCAGTATTGACGGAAGGGAGTTTTAGCCATGATGGAAAGAGAAAAAACCGAAAGACCTTACAGAAGCCGCAAGGCCAAGAAAAAGGTCTGCCAGTTCTGCGTTGATAAGGTTAAGGAAATAGACTACAAGGACGTTGCCAAGCTTCGCCGCTACGTTTCCGAGCGCGCGAAAATCCTTCCCAGAAGGATAACCGGCACCTGCGCCAAGCATCAGCGCCAGCTCACGGTGGCTATAAAGAGGGCCAGACACATCGCTCTGCTGCCCTTCAGCGCCGAGTAAGCAAAGACATATATAACACCTTTTTGGAGTATATTTCAAAGAGGTGTTTTTATGTTCAAGCAAAAGCTTATGGCCGTGTTCGCGGCCGCCGTCCTGCTCCGCCCCGACGCGGATTACTCCGCCGTGCTCGTGAATATGGGCTACGCGCCGTCCCCCGACCCGATTGAGGTCGTGGAGCTGACAATCCCCGAGGTTTGGGGCAAGGTTTACGAAAACTACAACGAGCTGCAAAAGCGCGGCGGCTTCGACCTCACCGAGTACAAGGGCCGAAGGTGCGTCCGCTACACCTACTCTCTGCCCGAGCTTTGCGCGCGCGGGAATATTCTCGTCTGCGACGGCGAGGTCATAGGCGGCGATATATGCTCCATAACCATCGACGGGATAATGCTCCCGCTAAGGAAACGCTGATTAAATCGGCGCGTCGCTTGGCGGTCGCCTTTGCGCTTATTTCCGCGTTTTGCTTAAGATGGGATAACTAAGAAGGGATAAGCTGAAATGAGATTGGATAAATTTGTGGCCGGCGCCGCCGGGCTCACGCGCGGCGAGGCCCGCACGCGCATCAGGGCCGGCGCCGTGACGGTGGACGGCCGCGCGGAGAGCGACACGGGCCGGAGCCTCGCCGGCGGCGAGGCTGTCTGCCTCGACGGCAGGCCCCTGAGCGCCCCGGGGTACGTATATATCATGATGAATAAGCCCGCCGGCTGCGTCTGCGCCACCGAGGATAAGCGCGAAAAAACCGTTATCGACCTGCTGCCGCCCGAGCTGCGGCGGCTGCGGCTTTTCCCCGTCGGCCGGCTCGACAAGGACGCCGAGGGCCTGCTGCTCATAACCAACGACGGAGCCTTGGCCCATAAGGCCCTATCCCCGAAAAAAAGGGCCGGAAAAAAATATTTTCTTCGCCTTTCCCTGCCCCTCCCCGATGATAAAATTGATATTTTAGAAAAGGGCGTCGACATCGGCGGCTACGTCACCAAGCCGTGCGGCGTGGAGAAAATAGACGATTTTTCGGCCTATATAACCGTGACCGAGGGAAAATTCCATCAGGTCAAGCGTATGCTCGCCGCCGTCGGCAGCCGCGTGGAATATCTGAGGCGCGTCGCCTTCGCAGGGCTTGAGCTGGATGAAAGCCTCAAGACGGGCCAATATCGGGAACTTTGCACAAAAGAAATTGAAAAAATCTTACTTACTATACAATAGTTACAAATTAAAATAGCAATATTTGTACAATAAGCGAATTTGCAATCCGAAAAAAATGTGGTATTATATATTTAACGCCGAGGGTATCGGCGCGAAGGTATATATAATTTAGGAGGGTTATAACCAATGGCAAGTTTAAGCTTAAGACACATTTATAAGAGGTACCCCGGCGGGGTTACGGCCGTTACCGACTTTAACCTTGAAATCAAGGACAAAGAGTTTATCATCTTCGTCGGCCCTTCCGGCTGCGGCAAGTCTACCACGCTTCGTATGGTTGCCGGCCTTGAGGAAATTTCTGAAGGCGAACTTTACATCGGTGACCGTCTTGTAAATGACGTCGCTCCCAAGGACAGAGATATAGCGATGGTTTTCCAGAACTATGCCCTTTATCCTCATATGTCCGTTTTCGAGAACATGGCTTTCGGCCTTAAGCTCCGCAAAACTCCCAAGGACGAAATAAAGAAGAGAGTCCACGAGGCCGCCCGTATTCTTGATATCGAGCATCTTCTCGAAAGAAAGCCCAAGGCTCTTTCCGGCGGTCAGCGTCAGCGTGTGGCCCTCGGCCGCGCCATCGTGCGCGAGCCCAAGGTTTTCCTTATGGACGAACCTCTCTCTAACTTGGACGCCAAGCTGCGCGTTCAGATGAGAACCGAGATTACCAAGCTTCATCAGAGGCTCCAAACCACCTTCATCTACGTTACCCACGACCAGACCGAGGCCCTTACAATGGGTACCCGTATCGTCGTTATGAAGGACGGTATCATTCAGCAGGTAGATGCTCCTCAGACGCTCTACAACTATCCCTGCAACGTATTCGTCGCCGGCTTCATCGGCTCTCCGCAGATGAATTTCTGCCCCGCGAAGCTTGTTAATGAGGGCGGCAGTACATATATTGAATTTGGCGAAGGCGAAAAGGTTAAGCTCACCGATAAAAAGGCTGCGGCCTGCAAGGAATATGTGGGCAAGGAAGTCATCATGGGTATCCGTCCCGAGGATATGTATGACGACGCCGACTCCCTCAACAGCTTTGCGGATACCACCTTCAACGCTAATGTCGAGGTTACCGAGCGCATGGGCGCCGAAACCTATCTCTACCTTAACGTTGACGACATTCCCTTTACCGCGCGAGTTAAGCCTACCAGCACCGCCGAAAGAGGCGACGCGATCAAGGTTTGCCTTGATCCTCAGAAAATCCACGTTTTTGATAAGGCTACTGAAAACGTTATCACTAACTGATTGTGTATTTGCTGAACAACGGGCCGCCTGATATGCGGCCCGTTTTTTG
>CANRER010000160.1 GCA_947629615.1 uncultured Clostridia bacterium
TAGAGCGAGATGGCGTAGTGAACGAAGGGCTCATAGTCGGCATTGGAATAGCCGGCGGCCCTTGAAAGCAGGAGCAGCGCCTCGATTTTTCTGATGGTTATCGCCGGTCGGAAGGTTCCGTCGGTGTAGCCCTTGATTATGCCGAGAGTAGTCATTTCCTCAATTTCGTCGGCGGCCCAGTCGTAATCGGGGCTTATAACGTCGGAAAAGCTGCTTTTGGCCAGCGCCGTCAAGCCCATAGATGCCGCGAGGCAAAGCGCCAGAACTGCTGACAGTATTTTTTTGGTCATATGTATTCCTCCCTTTGTATCCGAAAAAATCGGACATTCTATCACGATACATACATTATAGCACAGCGCGAAAAAAAATACAATAAAAAAATCAATAAAAATGTATTAATTTATTTTATGGGTGTTTTTACGCGCGAAAAAGCGGCGGCCATTGGCCGCCGCTCCGTTATGTTACTTTATCTTGCCAAGCTTCACAAGCGCGTTGTAAAGCATAACCGCGCACTGCTCGCGGGTGGCGGGAAGCTCGGACTGTATCTTGTTATCGGCAACGGCCTTAACCACGCCGTTGGCGGCGAGGGCGTAAACATAGTCGCGGGCGTAAGCGGGAATTGCGCTGTCGTCGGCGTAGGGAGCCGGGCTGACAGCCGAAGCGTTGAGCGCCTTGTTATTATTGAGCACGCGCCATATTACCGTCATTACCTCGGCGCGGGTTATCTGATTTTCGGGGCGGAAGGTGTTGTCCTCGTAGCCCTTGATGAGGTCGCTGTGAACGGCGGAGGCCACATAGGCGCGATACCACGCGCCGTCGGCAACGTCGGCGAAGGAGGTCTTGGCGTCCTTATTGTAAAGGCCGAGAGCCGTAACCACCATGGTGGTGAACTCGCTGCGCTTTATGTTGTTGCCCGGCAGGAAGGTGCCGTCGCCGTAGCCGTTGATAACGCCAAGGTCGTTCAGGGCGTAGATGGCCTTGCCGGCCTCGGTGGCGTCGCTTGGTACGTCGGTGAACTTATTCTTGTGGGTGGTCTGGGTGCCGGTTGTGCCGGTAGTCCCTGTATTGCCTGTATTGCCGGTGTTGCCCGTGTTGCCCGTGTTACCGGTGTTGCCGGTGCTGCCGCCGCCGGTTTCCTTTTTGGTCACGGTAACATCAACGGTGACGTTTGCGTCAAGGCCGGAGGCGAGAACGTAGCCGTCGGGCGTTTGAATAACGCCGCTTACGGTATACACGCCGGCTTTTGAGGTGGAAGGCGCGTTGCTCCACTCCACGGGGAGCCTTACCTCGACGCCGGTTTCGGACTTCGCGCCGACGGAGGCGGGCAGAACGAGCCTGTCGCCCTGCTCGACGGAAACGCCGTCAAGGCCCTCAATCTCGACAATCTGCATATCCGCGTCGAAGCCGGAGTCAATATCGTTAAGCATATTGTGGTCGAAAATCATCGCCTCGACGGTTTGATAAAGGGGCATGAGCTCGGGGCTTATGTTCCCCTTAACGGCCTCCTTCGCGGCGGAGGGATAGGCGACGGTTATCGCGCTGTATATCGGCACGTACTTTTGGGTGGTGAGTATGGACTGCACCGCGTCGATAAGCCTGTCGCGGAGGTTTTCCCTTGTTATGGGCGAATTGTCGTTGATGTAGGCCAAATACTCCTGAAGAGCGCCGAGGAAGTCGATAAGCAGTCCCTCGGACACGGTTCCGTCGCCGGCGGCCATAAGGTCGTCAACGAAGCCGGGATATTCGGTCACAAAGTCAACGTAAGCGTCGCGGACGCTGTAGGCCATCGAGGGTGTCGCGCCGAGGACCATGATGACCGCGAGCGCGAGGCCGATAATTCTTTTCTTCATGTAAATCATTCCTTTCTTTTTCGGGCGGCTTCGTTATTTAGACGTTCCGCCCCGCAAAAAAGTTCCGTGTTTTTTTATTAATATTCGTTTTTCTGCCACACGCGGACGAAGTCGCACTTAAAGTCCGCCGGCCATACGGTGGTGGAATCGGGCTTGCCGTCCCAGCCGTCGATGGCGAGATTGAGCAGCATATACATATTGGTGCATTGGTCGAGAGCGGCCTTGTCGGTGAGGGCGTGGCCCACCTGAACGCCGTCCACGTAATACTTCATGTACTTGGGCGTCCACTCGAAGCCGTAGGTGTGGAAATCGTCGGTGGAGTCAAAGTCGAGGTTTATAACTTGCTCGTGGCTCCTTTCGCTGTTCCACGAAGCGCCGTAATGGCAGTTGACGCGGAGCTGAGAGGGCCTTGAGCAAAGTATTTCGAGCATATCTATCTCGGGCGGCCAGCCGTCCTTGAGCATCCACCACGCGGGCCACAGGCCCTTGCCCTTGGGCATTTTCATGCGGGCCTCAAAATAGCCGTAGTTGAAGCGGAAGGTGCCGGCGGTGTTCACCGCGCCGCTGGTATACATTATGTCGTTCTTTTGGTTGTTGAAAGTATACTGCTTGCCAACGGAGTCGGGGTGTCGCTTGTCCTCGCCGCGCATCGTCAGCACGCCGTCCTTTACGATGACGTTTTCCGGCACGCACCAGCCGGAATGGTTGTGGCTGTGGCCCCAAGAGTAGTTATAGCCCCAGTTTTTGGTGTTGAGGGTATCGCCGTCGAACTCGTCGTCAAACACAAGCTGATAATCCTCGCTCAGCATCGCCGGACGCTCCACTCCCTCGGGAATATCCAGCACGGGGAACTCAATCCGCATAAGGCCGCTGCCGGGGAGCAGGGGCAGGCTGCGGTAAACCTTGTCCATGCGCTCTATCATCGCGTTCGCGCCCATGACCTTGGCCTTAGGCTCAAAGCGGCCGGAGTTATCCACAAGGCCGTTGGCGGCGGCCACCTCGACGTAGCTGACGGCCCAAGGCGAAATGTCGGCCTTATCCTCGAACTTCAGATCCTCCCCCACGGACATATCGCTCTTTTTGTAGCGGAGAGCGCGCACCATAAGCGCCACGGCCTCCTCGTTGGTGATGGGTTCGTCCAGCCCTATCTCGCCGTCCTTCGCCATCTCCATATCTACAATGCCGGCCACAACAAGGCCCTCGGCTATGTCGCTGTAGGGGTTTTCGGCGTCCACATCCTTAAACACGCCGCTGTATATCAGCGGGTTCACCTTGGCCTCGGCCGCCAAAAGCCGCATGAATTGGCCCTTCGAGTAGACCTGCGGCCCATGCCCGAGGCTCGGCGCGTCCGCGAGAGCCGTGCCGGTGAGCATTGTCAGCCCTAAAAAGGCGGCGGCTATAGCGCGCAGTTTCATTTCGTTTTCCTCCCTTTTTTATGTGGCTTTATATAATTATATCACAATT
>CANRER010000161.1 GCA_947629615.1 uncultured Clostridia bacterium
CACCACTCCGGCCGCAACTGCGCTGCCGATAAGGCCGTTCAGCTTGGACGGGTCGTACTTCGTGCCGTCGCTCAAATCGACGGTTATCCCGCCCGCCGCCACCAGTACGCCCAGCGCGGCCTTAAGGTCGTCCGCCCCGTAGCTGCGGTTGTCGCCGAAATAATATTTCATTCTTCGCCCTCTCCGTTTTCTTCATTATATATAGCTTCCAGCAGCGGTCTTTCGCCGCCGCTGCCGCGCTCGGCCCAGCGTTCGATTGCCGTAACGCGCATTTCGCGCGTTTTTCCGTGTCCGCCGAGCCTGAGCTGCGCCTTCACCACGTCGCCCAGCGCGTAGGCCCCGTTCGGCTCGCCGAGAACGTCGAAATCGCCCCCGTCCTCGATGCGCCGCCGCATGAGGTCGCTTCTGGCCGAATCCTCGCCCGAGCCGTCAAGTCGGCTCGTCCAGCGGTATATGCCCTCCTTGTCCGAGGGTATCTCCACCCAAGTTCCGGCCTCGTCGTCCTTGCAGTAATAGCCGCCGTTGAAGTAGTCCAGCACGCTGTGTCGCAGCGTCGGTGCGCTGATGTTGCGCCTGTCCTCGCTGAATAGGCAGGGGCTTTTCCCGCCGAGCCACGTTTCAAAACGCCACTCCCTGTTCTTTATGTCGAAAACCACGCGGTGGCCGCCGTCGGCGCGGTCGAGGCAGTCGGCCACCACCTCGCTGAGCGGGTTGTATACGTTCCGCCAAAAGGTGGTTTCCTTGGCGGGCGTATCCCTGCCGGGGCCGACGGCGATTGCGTCGCCCCAAACCTCGTCCACCAGCGCGTGCGCAAGCTCAAAGGGAGTGCCGGTTCTGTGGCCGAAGTTGGGGCAGGCCCGCTTCGACAGCAGCCAGTTTGGCGTGCGCCCGTATATCCTGACGACGCCTGCCGCCGCCTCCGCCTGCGCGGAGGTGATTATCGCTTGCCGCCCCTCCCAAACCGCCACCGTGAAGTCGCGCTCCAGCAGCAGCTCGGCCGAGCGGCGGTCGGCGATTATCCCCGCCTCGAAGGAGCCTATGCCGTTGTAAAGCTCCTTGTGGTATATGTCGGTAACGTTCACCGCGCGCCACAGCGGGTTGAACTCGTAGTCATAAAAAGCGATTTCCTCTCTCATGCTTCCTCCAACGCCGAAACGTACTCCTCCTCGAACTCCACCGTCGCCGAGGTCGCGGCGTTTATCCCGTCCGCCGAGATGGTCAGCTCGTTCGTGCCGCGCCGCAGCAAAAAGTCGCTCATGTAGCTGTCGCCGTCAAGGCAGCGTGTCAGATCCTCGCCCTCGCAGCTTATGCTGCCCTCGCCGAGGTCCGCCTCCACCGAGGAATACGTCCCCGCCGGCAGCTTCAGCCTAAGCGCCGCGCCGGTGGTTTCGTTCACCACCGCGAGGGTGAAGTCCTCCGCCGAAGACAGGTTCCCCAAAATAAGGCGGGGGTACACGTCGCCGTCGCCGCCGACGGCTATGCTCGCGCCCACCGTTCTGCGCGACAGAACCGTCGGCAGCGAAAACTGCGGCCTTATTAGCTCCTCGCGCCCGAACAGCGGCTCGAGCCGCGTTTCGCCCTTAAAGTAGGGATAGTCGCAGGTGAACTGCGCGGCGTAGCGGCCGAAGTCGGCCCCATAACGCTGCTGCGCGGTCATCGCGCTCACGTAACAGTCGGCGTGGACGCGCTTGCTCCCGCAAACGACCGTCAGCCGCCCGTCGCCGTGGAATATTCTCGCCAGCCTCCCCTCGGAGGCGGCCCCCGCCTCGGCGTCGTCAAAGCTGACGGTTATCACCCTCGCGTTCGCCGTGCGCGAAAGAGTTCTTTGCCCGGGCCTGTGTGGATATTCGGCGGCGTTGGCCGTCATGCTCATAAAGCCCAGCCCCTCCGCCGCGCGTATGCGGAAGGGCGCGCCGCCCCTGCCGCCGTCGAGCCGCACGCTTCCGGCGGCGTTTTCAAATATCATCTCCATCAGCCAAGCCCCCTGTACTTGTTCATCGTAGCCGCCGCCTCGACGGCGCGTATGCTTTCGGCGGCTGTGCTCTTCGTGCCGTTTATGGAGTAGCTGTTGTAGTAGTTTGTGTTGTTCACCACTCCGCCCGCGCCGCCCGCCGCCGCGCCTAAGCCGCCAAAGCTTTCGATAAGGCTCCGCGCGTCCTCGAGAACCTTGTTCAGCCCCTCGCTGAAGCCTCTGCCGAACTCCCGCGCGCTGGCCGCGCCGCTGGCGAAGAAGCCCTCCGGGGCCTCCAGCCCCACGGCCTCCAGCTCCGCTCTCATGTAGTCCGTGCAATCGTCCACCGCCTCGGTAAATTCCTCGCTGTAAAGCTGGCTTGCTATGGCCTCGGCCAGCTCGTTCTTTTCGGCCCATTTTTCCACGTAATCGCCGAACGCCGCGTCGTCCGCGCCGAGCAGCGTCCGCGCAAATACCGACGCCTCCCCGACGTCCAGCTCGGCCAGCGCGTGCATAAAGCTTCGCGCCGTTTCGGGCGAAAAGCTCTCCTTAAGCCTGCCGGCCAGCTCGGTCAACGCCTCGCTGTAGCCGCGCAGAGCCTCTATGCTCTCCCGCTGGTCGGCCAAATAGTATACCGGCACGCTTTCCTCGCGCCGCTTCACCGCGCCGACGGAGGTTTCCTCCCGCACGCTGAACCTGAACTCCGTTTGGCCGTAGCCGAAGGTTTCGGCGGCGAATTTTTTCAGCCGCTCGCTCAGCTTGTCGCGGCTCTTGACGATGGGCTCAAGGCCGTTTTCGGCGTATTCGGCGATGTCCTTGTATATGGCGGTGATGTCGTCCTTCAGTTGGTCGATAATCTCGCGCTCCCGCTCGGAGCTTTCCTTCAGCTGCGCGAGATAGGCTTCGTCGGCCCGCTTTTTCAGCCTCAGCCGCTCCTCGGCGATTATTTCGTCGCGCTCCGCCGCGTCCTTGGCCGAGGCCAGCCGCTTCTCGTACTCCCGCACGCGCCGCGCCTCGTCGGCCTCGTCCTGCTCGGCCTCCACGCGCTCCCTCTCGGCGAGGTACTTCTTCTCGGAGCTGAGCATATCCGCGCTCAAATCCTCGCAGGCCGCCAGCACGGCCTCCTTGTTTTGCAGTATGCCGTCGGCGAGGCCCATCATCAGCATTTTGCCGATTTCGTCGCGGAACACCTTCGAGGGCGAGTGTATGCCGAAAACGCCCTTCAGCCGCGCCACCACGCCTGCGGCTATGGACGCGGCCTTGGCGTAAAGGGCCGACGCGCCCGCCGCGATACCGCTTCGCAGCGCGCTCATCAGGTTTG
>CANRER010000162.1 GCA_947629615.1 uncultured Clostridia bacterium
TCGGCCTTGGCAAGGCTCAGCCTTACGGCCTCGACGACGGCCGCGTCGTCGGTAACGTACCTGCCGCTGGTGCGGTTCGAGCGCAGCAGCCCCTCGCGCTCAAGCTCGGCGAGGGCCCGCTGCATGGTGTTCGGGTTCACGCCCGCCTCGGCGGCCAAATCCCGCACGGGGGGAACTCTGCCGCCGGGAGCAAGCTCGCCGCCCGCTATGAACAGCTTCATGCTCTCCACAATTTGAGCGTATATCGGCCTGTCGCTCACAAAATTCCACTTCATCACATCACCTCGTATTATTGTTCTAAGCGCTTAATACAATAATACTATGTCTTTTTCCGTTTGTCAATAGTTTTTCGCAAAAAAATAATAAAAATTTTCAGCGCGGGCATAATAGCCAAAAAGGAGCGTGGCTGAAATGTACAAAAAAATGGCGGCCCTGCTGGCCATCGCGGCGCTTTGCCTTGTGCGGGCGGCCCTGACGGAGAAGGGCTTCACCGCCGATTTGCAAACGGCGCTGATTTAGGAGGACAATATGAGCAGCATATCCAACAAGGAATACGAAAAAATGGTGGAGGGCTACACCAAAAACTCGCCCATCTTTACCGACTGCCTGAAGGCGTTTTTCGTGGGCGGGCTTATCTGCGCCCTCGGCGAAGGGTTAAGGCATTTTTTCCTCTCGCTTAACCTGAGCGAAACGCTGACGGCCTCATCGGTGAGCATAAGCCTGATTTTTCTTGCGGCGGCGCTGACGGCGGCGGGCGTTTTTGAAAAAATCGCCAAATTCGCCGGAGCCGGCACTCTTGTGCCGATAACCGGGTTCAGCAATTCGGTGGTTTCGCCGGCAATGGAGTACAAAACCGAGGGCTGGGTGACGGGCGTCGGGGCCAAGATGTTCATCGTGGCGGGGCCCGTCATCGTCTACGGCACGGCAGCGTCCATCGTCGCGGGGCTGATATATTACTTTTTCATGAGGTGACGATATGCAGAAAATAGGACGCGGAGCTATCCGCTTCAACCGCCCGCCGAGGGTCAGGGCTTGGGCCTCGGTGGCCGGCAAAAAGGAAAGCGAAGGCCCCTTCGGGCAGTACTTCAGCAAAATCGAAACCGACGAATACGTCGGCGAGGACAACTGGGAGCGCGCCGAAAGCCGCCTGCAAAGCGAGGCCATCGAGCTTTGCCTCGAAAGCTGCTGCCTGACGGAGGACGTCGTTGACGCGGCGACCGGCGGCGACCTGCTGAACCAGTGCGTGGCGACATCGTTCGCCGTGAAGGACTTTGGCATACCGTTTCTGGGGGTATACGGAGCCTGCTCGACGATGGCCGAAAGCCTGATAACGGCGGCGGCTCTGCTCGACGGCGGCTATGGCGAATACATTCTCGCCAGCGCGGGCAGCCACTTTTGCAGCGCGGAAAAGCAGTTCCGCACTCCGCTTGAATACGGCAGCCAGCGGCCGCCCTCCGCTCAGTGGACGGTAACAGGCGCGGGCGCGGTACTGCTGGGCCTTCAGGGCCGAGTTGGCGTTACGGCGGCCACGATAGGCACAATAACCGACATGGGCCAGACCGACGCCAACCACATGGGCGGAGCGATGGCTCCGGCCTTCGCCGACACTCTGGCCGCGCATTTGAGCTACAATGCGGCCAAGCCCTCGGATTACGACGCGATTTTCTCGGGCGATTTGGGCGTGATAGGCATGGAGCTTGCCCGCGAGCTGCTCCGCAGGGACGGCGTGAACCTCGGGGCAAACTACTACGACTGCGGCGAAATGATTTTCGACCGCGAAAAGCAGGACGTACACGCCGGCGGCAGCGGCTGCGGCTGCGCCGCGACGATGCTTTGCGCCCACATTCTGCCGAAGCTCGACAGCGGCGAGTGGAAGCGCGTGCTGTTTACCGCTACCGGGGCGCTGCTGAGCCCCACTACCGTGCTTCAGGGCGAAAGCATTCCCTGCATAGCCCATACCGTCGAGCTGGCGCATATGGAGTAGGGCTGGGGTTGGGGCGAGGCATGGTATTGCCGACCGCACGGCTTGCGCTGACAACGATAAATACCCCTCATCAGTCGGCTTCGCCGACAGCTTCCCCCGAGGGGGAAGCCAAGAGCTGTTGTGCGTATCTTTACTTTATGCAAAGACGGCAGCATAAGTATAATTTCCGCACACTGTCTTGCCTTCTCCTCGGGGAGAAGGTGGCACGAGCGAAGCGAGTGACGGATGAGGGGGCAACCTCTCGGCGTAGCGTCAAAATGAACCGCCTCACGCCTTTCCCTCGGGGAAGGCGTTTTAACTTACAACAATTTTTTATTGACACGGCGCGAAAATGTGATAAAATATAAACAGAACCATTTGAACGGAGGATAAATATGTCAATAGAAAGAGTGAAGGGATTTTTTCGCGAGCGGGGCATGGAGGGCCGCATACGGGAGCTTGAAAGCTCGAGCGCGACGGTGGAGCTTGCGGCCGAGGCCCTCGGCTGCGAACCCGCGCGGATAGCGAAAACGCTTTCGTTTATGCTCGACGGCCCGATACTCATAGTCGCCGCCGGCGACGCGAAAATCGACAACCCGAAGTACAAGGCCCGCTTCGGGGCCAAGGCCAAAATGCTCTCCCCCGCCGAGGCGGAGCGGCTTATCGGCCACGCGGTGGGCGGCGTATGCCCCTTCGCCGTGAACGACGGGGTGGAGGTTTATCTTGACATTTCGCTCAAACGCTTTGCGACGGTATTCCCGGCCTGCGGCAGCGCCAACAGCGCGATAGAGCTGACCGTGGCCGAGCTTGAGGACTGCGCCGCGCCCAAGGCGTGGGTTGACGTTTGCAAGGGCTGGGAGGCGGCGGAATGAAAAGACTGCTCGCGCTCGCCGCGCTGGGCCTCGCTCTGACGGGCTGCGGACGGCCCGACGGCCCCGTGACGAGCGAAATTGACAAATGGCCCAAAAACGACTACACCGAAACGCTGCCCGAGCCCACGCACGGCTCGCCCTCCGAGATGATACTCGACGAGGGCATGGGCTATTGCTCGGTCATTTACGAGGACGTGACAAGCGAGGAATGTGAGGAATACGTGGAGGCCCTTAAGGAGGCCGGCTTCACCGAGCTTGAGGGCGTAAACGACGTGGCCGCGCTGGGCGTGCCGCTCGAAAAGGACGGCGTTTACGTGAACGTCGCCGCCTCGGACGATACGCTGGGAATAAGCGTCAG
>CANRER010000163.1 GCA_947629615.1 uncultured Clostridia bacterium
GAAGCCGCCGTTATCCGTTTCGCCATAGGCCGAAAGGTCGCGCGTTTTGGCCATAAAGCTTGCGGCGGCGCGGGCGCAGTCCTCGTCCGAAACGGGGTTCTCGGGAACGTTCCACATATCGTCGTAGGAAATGTCCACCGACTTAAGCTCGCCGCTTATGCCGTCGAACCTAATGTCGGCGCTGCCGCGCGCCTCGTCCGCGCCCCATTCGCAGCGGGCCGAGGCGTAGTAGGTCGTTTCGGCCCCTTTGGTATAGGAATAGTAATTGACCGATAAGTCGTATTCCGCCGGAAGGTCAAGCTCGGGCAGAGCGCGGAGCCTCGCGGCAATATCGTCCTTCGAGATAAGCCCCTTCATTGCTTCGACGGCGGCCTGCTCCTTGGGGCTGAGCGACTTGCGCAGGGCTTGGCCCGCGTTAGAGCCGCCGCCGCTGTACTCATCGGCGGCTGCGTCCATGGAGGCGGAGGAGTTGAATAAGGACGAGCTGAAATAGCCACGCTCAAAAATCGCGCCGTTGACCGCGTCCGCGCGAAGCTCGTTCCTCGGTATGTATATGGGGTAGGCCACGGGCTTTGCCTCGGCTTCTGCGTCCGTGTCCTCGGGCCAAAATGTATGGTACTCAAGCTTCAGCGCATCCTTGGCGAGGGCCTCCAGCCCCTGCTCGGCAGTGAGCGAGGCCGAGCCGCCGAAGGTGTTTTCCGTGTCGTAGCTCAGGCTGTAATCCCGCACTTCGCCGCTTTGACGGTTGAAGTAGACCGACGCGCCGTTGTCCTCCACGCGGGCCCCATTTTCGCGGCGCACAAACGCGGCGCGTCGGCCCGTGCTGTTTTCCTCGTCCAGCGCGAGGCTCGCGGCGGCCTCGGGAGCCGTGCGGCCCACAAAGTCCTTCGCGCTTTGCCACAGCGCGGCGCGGCGTATGGTCGAAAGACCGCCGTCGGCTTGGTTGTCGTCGTAGCGGTTGTATTCGGTGATAAGGCCGCCCTTCGTCACAACTACCTGAAGGCTGCCGCTCCCGTCGGGCTTCGCCCAGCGCAGCTCGTAGCCGCCCTCGTAGTCGTTATAGCTGAATTCACTCAGCTCCTCGGGCACATCGACGTTCTCCTTGACGAGAACGATGGCCTCCTCGGGCGAGAGAGCCGCCTCCGCCGCGGGCGAGGGTACGGCGGGGATAAGCATTGCCGCCGCGAGCATGGCCGAAAGCATTTTTTTCATGGGTTGTTCCTCCTTGTGAGTGTATTGGGGAATATTTTGCGTTCCTGTAATTTAGACGTAAAAGAGGCAAAAAAGTTCCGTAAATTTTTTATTTTTTTGAAAATTTTTTATTCGCGCCTCCCCGACGCGGCCGTCAAGACCAAAAGAGCCAACGGAAACCCCGCGCACAGCAGCAGCCCGACGCGGAGGTCGCCGGCAAGGCTGACCACGGACGGCCCCAGCGAGCAGCCCACGTCGCCGCCGAGCGCCAGCAGGGCGAACATGGCCGTTCCGCCGCGAGGCAGCCCCCGTGAGGACAAACTCAGCGTGCCGGGCCACATAATGCCCACCGCGAGGCCGCAAAGCCCGCACCCGAGCAGCGACGCCGCCGGCAGCGGCGAGAGGGCCGCTATGGCGTAGGCGGCCATGCACAGCACGGCGCAAAGCCCCAAAAACCGCCTTAAATCGAGCTTTTCGCCCTTCGCGCCGTAGTAGGTGCGCGAAAGTCCCATCATCACCGCGAAAAAGCAGGGGCCGAACAGGTCGCCGAGGCTTTTGCTCACGCCGAGGCCCGCCTCCGCAAAGGCCGACGCCCACTGGCTCATACCCTGCTCCGAGGCCCCGGCGCAGACCATCAGGGCGAAAAACAGCCAAAATTCCTTCCGCTTAAAAAGCTCGCGCCGAGGGGCGGAGGGAGCCTCGCCGCCAAGGCGCAGCATGGGCGCGCGGGCGAAGGCGCAAAGGTTGACTATCGGCACAATGGCCCAAAGCAGCGGCAGCAGCCGCCAACGCTCCTCGCCCGCGAGGGCGAAAAACAGCGTGGACAGCAGTACGACCGCCACGTGTCCCCAGCAGTAAAACGAGTGCAGCAGGCTCATCGCGGCGGCCTTGTCGCCCGAGGGCAGAGCCTCAAGCACGGGGCTCAGCATTACCTCGAGCAGTCCGCCGCCCACGGCGTATAGGGCCACCGCCAGCAATATCCCGGCGTAGGCCGGCATAAAGAGCGGGAATACGCTAAGCCCGACAAGCCCCAACGCCGCCAGAACGTGGGCCGCGAGTATCATCGGGCGGCAGCCGAGGCGGTCGGCCAGCGCGGCGGAAAGTATATCGACTATCATTTGAATGGCGAAATTCAGCGTGGCGAGCAGGCCGATAAGTCCAAAGCTCAGCCCGAGCCGCCGCTGAAAGCTCACAAACAGCAGCGGAGCGAGGTTGTTCACAATGGCCTGAACCACAAAGCCCATGTAGCAGGCCCTTCGCGTACGGTCGTAACTCATAGGCCCGAAACCTCCTTGAACGCGCGGGAGAGCCAGTCGGTGTCCTCGTCGCCGTTGTTTAGGTTCACGTTTTTCGATTTGTCCACCCGATAATTCATGGCGTAGGCGGCGTTGTGTATCTGCCATTCTCCGACCATGCTGTCGAGCGTGCGCTCCCAGTCGGTGGGGTATAGCTCCTCGTGCTCGAGCAGAATTGAGCACAGCCGCCGTATCAGAACGGAATTGTCGGCCCTATATGAGTCGATGACCTCGAACTCCGGGTCGCCGTTGGCGCGTCCGTCCAGTACGACGTAGTCGTTGTCGGTTATCGAGAGCGGCTCTCGGTTAAGGCTTTTTTGCACGATATACATGTTCCCCGCAAACTCATCGTATATGCTCGCGCTGACGCGGAAGGGGTAGGTGTAGATCACGCCCCCGTGAGTGGGGTCGTATTCGCCGCCGGGGAAGGGTATGCCCGTAAGCGAAAGATTGCGCTCGTACAGCTTGTTCATGGATATAAGGTCGCCCCTTTCCTCGGCGCTTTGGAACAGGGCGTAAAGCCCGCCGTCGTAGCTTTCGGGCCAGACGGAGGGCGTTCCGTCCGCCGGCACGGGGCGGCGCAGCTCGGCGAGCACAAGGATAAACGCCGCCGCCGCCAAAAGTACCGCCATGATGACGGCAAGCGTTATTTTAGGGTTCTTCATAGCTCAATCACAATTTTTTTATCGCCGAAAT
>CANRER010000164.1 GCA_947629615.1 uncultured Clostridia bacterium
TACGGGCGGTTTTTGTTTGATACCTTTTCGTAGGATACCTCCTCGCTGCCGCCGTAGGGCGCGGTGCCTTCGGTAGCGGTCGGCGGCGGCGGCAAGGTAGGCGTAAGCGTCCACCGGCTCGACGCCCTCCATCATCATGGCCTGCATATCGGCGATGGCCCGCTTTTGCGAGCGGCGGCCCTCGTGGTACTGCACCGGGGAGTAAAACTCCACCGCCGTCGGCACGATGAGCGAATATACCGAAACCTCGGGCGGCAGGGCCTGCCTTATGGCGTTCACCTTCGAGGCGTAATTTTCAAGCATACCGTACTCCGCGCCGAAAAGCTCCATCGCGCGGGAGCCGACGATGATTATACCCCGACTGTTGTAGTCGGCCTCTTCGGCCAAGTCGATTTTGGCGGGGGCGGGCTTTTTTTCGGCCTCGGGAACGGGAATGTCGCTCAGGGTTTCGCCCTCGCCCATATCCATGTTCCCTCCGAGAACGACCTCCACTTCACCGCCCGGCGTGAGCGCGGCGCGGAGAGCGTCGCCCACGGCGATGAATTTTTCGCGGAAGGGGAACTGATCCTTCATGTATTCGTCCATGTCCTCGGAAAAGCCGCCGTCGGCAAGCGAGGCCGCCGTGAGGCGCGGCAGAGAGGCGAGGCGGCGGTTTTCGCTTTCGGACGCTTCCTTGTCCGGCACGGCAATGTACAGCAGGCCCACGGCCGTCAGAGCGGCGGTGAAAAGCGCGGGGAGGACATAATCTCTTTTCATTTGCGTCGCCTCCTAAAATCTGAAGTAAAGGAAGGGGTTGTAGGTGTCGCCGATTATCGCGGCGACGCTGACAAAGAGCATAGCCACCGTAAACGCGGCGCACAGAGCCGTCCACAGCCGCCCGTCGAGCGCGCGCCTTACGCGGGCGGCGGCCTTCGCCGGCAGCGGCGTGGAGCCAACGGCGCAGATGCCGAGCGTGGGCAAAGCCGCGCGAAGCAAATTCAGCGAGAGCGGATCCGCCGCGGCCCCGCCGCCGAACATTATCCGAAGCGCACAGCCGAGGTCGGCCATGCTTTCAAAGTAGAACAGCGTCCAGCCGAAAACCACCAGCGCGAAGGTGAACGGTATTGCGAGCGCGGCGGGCAGGCGCAGCCTTTCGCCGAGCAGGCGGCCTATCGAGAGCAGCACAAAGAAGTACAGCCCCCACAAAAGGAAGCCCGGCCCCGCGCCGTGCCACAGGCCCGTCAGCGACCAGACGACGAGCATATTGAAAAGCTGATGACGGCGGTTGCCGCCGAGGGGGATATACACATAGTCGCGGAAGAACGTGTTCATCGAGATGTGCCACCTGCGCCAAAATTCCTTGACGGAGCGGGAAATATACGGATGGTCGAAGTTTTCCTTATACGTGAAGCCCAGCATTTTGCCAAGACCTATGGCCATGTCGCTGTAGCCGGAAAAGTCGAAGTAGATTTGGAAGGCGTAGCAAAGCATGGCCCCCCACACGCCGACCGCGCCCAGCTCGTCGAGCGGGTTGGCGAAAATGTCGGCCACGACCTTGCCCACGGTGTTCGCCAGCAGAGCCTTTTTGCCCAGCCCCACCACGAAGCGCAAAACCCCGTCCGAAAACATCGGCGCCGTTATGGGCCGCTCGGCGAGCTGACGCTCAACGTCGGTATAGCGCACTATGGGGCCTGCGATAAGCTGCGGGAACAGGGATATGTAGAGCATGAAGCTGAGCGGGCTTTTTTGAGCGGAGGTTTCGCCGCGGTAAAGGTCCGCCGCGTAGGTTATTATCTGGAACGTATAGAAGGATATGCCGATGGGCAGCGCGGGCTTGCGGAAGGGGATATTAAGGCCGGGGATAAGGTTGATAAGCCCGGTTATCATCGCGCCGTACTTGAAGAACAGCAGCGGCAGCAGCGCCGCCGCGACGGACAGCGCGAACACAAGGCCGCTCCGCTTCGAGTGCGACATCCACAGGCACAGCGCCCAGCACAGCAGCGACGTTGCGAGCATAAGGAATATGTAAACCGGCTCGCCCCATGCGTAAAACAGCAGCGACATCACAAGCAGCATAACGTTACGCGCCGTAACGTTTTTCACCAAAAGCTGCGAAATCAGGCAGACCGGCAGGAATACGAACAAAAAAAGCGGCTCAGTAAAAAGCATATACAATTACCTCGTTACCGTTTTGATACTACCTATTATACACGATATTTTGTCGAAAAACAAGAGAAAATTAATATTTATTAATTTTTGGCCGAAACACGCGCGCGGGCGGCGGCGCATATTATATTCGGGAGGCGAATTTTATGAACGAAAACGGCTGCGGAAACTGCCCCGCGGGCAGCCTGCCATACACGGTGAGGCCCGGCGACACCCTTTGGGCGTTGGCGCGGCAGTACGGCGTCACAACCGAGGACATAAAAAAAGCGAACCCGGGGCTCGACCCCGACAACCTCGCGGTGGGCGAAAGACTGTGCCTGCCGCAGGGGAGCGAAATTTACCCCATGTGCCGTATAGGCAACTACTATGTGGTGCGTGGCGGGATAAAGTTCGCGGCGATAGCCGCCTACTTCGGCGTAACGACGGATATGCTTTATAAGAACAACATCGGCATCGACCCCGATAATCTTTACGACGGGCAGGTGCTGTGCATACCGGTGGCCCCGTCGCCTGTGAGGATAGAGGTCGGCGGCGGAATTTTGCGGGTGTATCACAAAAACGGCGGCCGCACCGAGTGCGAGGCCGAGGGTGAGCTGGCGGGCAGCTCCTGCGTGGTGACAAAGCAGCTCGACATAGGCACGAGCGGCGCGAGAATACTCAACCTTTCCGACGGCGGGGCCATCTCGGGCCGCAGCAGCCGCTACGGCGGCGTTGTAGTGCCGGACGCCGATATGGACGCCCTGTTCAACCTCGCCCCGGTGGGTACGTCCGTCAGCCCGAGATAACGCGCAGTCTTCCGCCCTCAAGGCCCCGCACCTCGGCCCCCGCGGCGAGCAGGGCGGCGAGGACGGAGGCGTCGTCCTCGGTTATGAGGCGGCCCGGCACAATGAGCGGCGCTCCCGGTGGGTAGGGTACGACCTCGCCCGCGCAGACGCGCCCGACGGCCGCCTCGGGGGCGACCTCCTCGAAATCGGAGGCGAAGGCGCGGCGCGGGGATAGGGGATAAGC
>CANRER010000165.1 GCA_947629615.1 uncultured Clostridia bacterium
AACGCCGCCCACCTCCACGCCGGGGAGCGAAAGAGCCTTCAGCACGATGTCGCGGGCCTCGCCGGTTTCGAGGGCGAAGCCGAACTTGGAATCTATCTGCCCCGTCATTACGAAGCTGTGGGTGTGAGCGTCGATGCCGGGCTTGATGCGAAAAAGCACCTTCTGGCGCAGACCCCTTTCGGCGCATATCGCGCTCAGAGCCTCCAGCTCGGGCGCGTTATCCACCACTATGCGGCCCACGCCGCTTTCGACGGCGTAAACAAGCTCGTCATGGGTTTTGTTGTTGCCGTGCATACACAGCTTTTCCGCCGGCATACCGGCCTTTAAGGCGGTGTAAAGCTCGCCGCCGGAAACAACGTCGGCACCGAGGCCCTCGCCGTTCACTATGCGCAGAACTTCGAGGCAGCACAGAGCCTTGGAGGCGTAAAACACCAGCCCCCGCCCGCCGTAGAATTTATCTATCGAGCCTTTGTAAAGGGCGGCGGCGCGGCGAATGGCGTTTTCGTCCAGAACATAGAGCGGCGTTCCGTACTCCTTCGCCAGCTCCACGGCGTCGCAGCCGCCCACCGTGAGGTGGTTTTTTTCGTTTATGTTGAGCGCGTCAGATACAAACATGGTTTTTCTCCTTTGTGAAGCACAAATAATTACAATATTATTTTACCACATATCCCGCGGAAAATCAAGCTAATTTTAGGATAGACTCCATCAGCGGGTTGTTATTGTACAAAAGCGAGGCGAAGCGGCTCCCTTGGAGCAGCCCGCTCATGACGTTTATCTTGCCGAAGGCCTCCAGCGCGCCGAGGCACGCGAAAACGACCAGCACGAAAACCGCGCCAAGGGCGAAGCCCAGCGCGCCACCGGCGAGGCCGTTGGCCTGCCGCACCACCGGCAGCGACGAGGCTATCCCCAGCGTAGCCGAAATTATAAACAATAGCAGCTTTACCACCACGACCACGGCCATAAAGCCCAGCACGTCCACGGCGGCCTGCGCCACCGCGCCGAAAAGCCCGTCCGCCGCGGCGGAGGCTATGGGCAGGTCGCGCATAACGCCGGGCAGGCTCGCGAGCATATCGCTCTCGCTCAGCTTTTTGGCTATCGCGTCGGCCACGTTGAGCCTCGCGAGCGCGGCGCTGACAGGGCGAAACAGCAAATAGCCCGCCGCCAGCGACGCCGCCATGCTCACAAGGCTGAACGCCGTTTTCACAAGTCCCCGGCGGCTGCCCCACAGCACGAACGCCAGCAAAACCGCGAGCGTGGCAATATCGAGCTTCATCAAAATCAGTCCTTTCCCTCCGCGCGTTATAACGCGGCGGCCTATTTTATTATATTCCCTGCGCTGCCGCTCATGACGAAGGCGGCCTTTCCGCTGTCGAACAACGCCATGTGCTTGACGGTGAAATCCGAAAGCAGCTCCTTTTTGAGCCGGCATTTTTCGTCGTAGATGAACACGCGGTTTCCGGCCGAGGCGGCGATATGCCCGCCGCTGACGCTCAGGGTTTCGCACAGGCCGTTCATCTCGGTCGAGGCAGTGACCTCGCCCAAGCGGTTCACCAGCTCGATTTGAGTGGACTTGCCCACAAGCCCGCTCGAGGCACTTTCACAGCAGATAACCATAGCGTCGGGGTTCGATATGTCCGCCCCGAGCAGAGTGCGTCCGTCGTAGCCGAGCGACCAGCGCAGCGCCCCGTCGGAGTTGTAGAGCGCGAGCTGCTCGCTGCCAAGGGCGGTTATGGTGTAGTCGCGGTTGATTTTCACGTTGAAGTATATCTCGCCCTCGCGCACGCCTGCGGCCTGCCGCTCGGTCTTGTCGAGGCGGACGACGGTCAGCTCGCCGCGCAGCTCGTCCTCGGCGTCGCCCACCGAGGATATGACGAGCCGCGAATTGTCGGCGCTGAGATCCATATCCACAAACTCGCCGCCGCCCATGCTCCAGGCGTAGATTGCCTCGCCCTTGTCGTTATACACCCTTATCTCCGCCCCGCCGCCGGACGGCTCCCCGGCCACAAAGGCGTAGCCGTTTTTGTTCACCTTGGCCGAGATTATCGGGTATTCGGTTCTGAGGGAATAGACCTGCTTATCGCCCTTATACAGGGCAAAATCGCGGCCCTCGCGGTCGCAGACCACTATGTAGTCGCCGCAGGCGCAAGCGGCGGGCGAGGCTATGCTTATATCCTTCGCGCTGCCGCGGCCGTTTTCGTCCATCAGCAGGAAGGTATTCGTCGTGAGCAGCAGGGCCTTGTCGCCGACGGGCAGAGCCGTGCCCCCGGCGTAGCCCTCTACGCTGCGGCTGTCCTCGGCGTTTTTGCCCGAGCCGAGTATGTCCACAATTTCGCCGCCGAGGCTTCGGTCGCGGTTCTGGTAGGCGATGACAAAGATCAACGCGGCCAAGACCGCCGCCGCAAGCACTATCCTCAGCACGGATCTTTTGGTTTCCTTTTTCACGTCCGCGTCCTCCTTTTCAGTATTCCACCCTCACGAGGCACAGTCCCTGCGGCGGGGCGGTCAGCCCCAGCGCGCGGCGGTCGCGGCCCTCGATAAGGGCTTCGAGGTCGTCCGCACGGAGCTTGCCCGCCCCCACGTAGACCAGCGTGCCCACGATTATGCGCACCATGTTGTATAAAAACCCGTTCGCCGAGGCCGTCACGGTGATGAGGCCGCCGTCCCTGACGAGGCTGAGCTCCGACAAATCGCGGACGGTGGTTTTGGCCTTGCCGCCCGCCGCCATAAAGCAGCGAAAATCCCGCCTGCCGCGTATCAGGCCGCAGGCCCGCTCCATTTCGGCGGCGTCGAGCGCGGCGGGGTAATGCCATGCGTAATTGCGCAGGAACGGGTCGGCGTGAACGGTGTTGAGTATTCTGTATTCGTATGTCTTTTTCACCGCGTCGAAGCGGGCGTTGAAGCCCTCGGGCGCGGTTTCGCCCTTTACGGCCCGTATGTCGGGCGGCAGGGCCGTGTTCAGCACGAAGGGCAGCTTGTCGGCGGGGATAGTCGTTTCGGCGGAAAAGCTGCAAACGAACATTCTCGCGTGGACGCGGGCGTCGGTGCGTGAGCAGCCGACAACGGGCGTTTCCGCGCCGAAAACTCCGGCAAGCGCGTCCTCGAGAACCTCCTGCACGGTCACGCCGTTTTTCTGCCGCTG
>CANRER010000166.1 GCA_947629615.1 uncultured Clostridia bacterium
AAGGAAGGCGGCGGCGCTTTGCTCCGAAACGAGGTCGGTCTTGTTCAGGCAGACGATGGCCTCCAGCCCCTTTTTCGCCGCCGCGACGAGCAGCTTGTCGGTCAGAAAGAAGTCCGGCTCGGGGGTGGCGGCGGCGGAAACGACGACAAGTACGTCGAGGTTCGCGACGCTTGGCCGCGTAAGGAAGCTGCGCCGAGGATAAATCGACACAACGCTGCCGCCGTCGGGGTCGGCCTCAACCACGTCGCCCACCATAGGCAGCTCGTTGGTGTTGCGGAATTTGCCTCGGGCGCGGCATTCCACAACCTCGCCGCCGGTATCGACATAGTAAAACCCGCCAATTCCTTTGATTATTGTCCCGGTGACTGTACTCAATTAAAATGAACCTCTCTTGTTTCTTCAAGCTTGCCGTCGATATAAATATCCACGTTCTTTACGCCTCTGCTTTTCAGGCTGATGTCGGCGCGGCCGCCGTCGGTGTTATGCTCCTTTTCGTATATGACCTTGCCGTCGCAGACAAGCTTTATCGTAACTCGCGGCCTGTCGGTGGGCAGCTTGAGCCCGAGATAGGTGGTTTTCATTTCCTCGATGGAGGACGGGTCGTCAACGACCTCGGGCTTGGAGGGCTGTTCGGCTTCGGGCGCGGGCTCGGACGCGGCGGGCTGCCCGGCCGTATCCTCGCCGCCTTCGTCGGCGGTATCCGCGCCGCGAGAGGAGCCGTTGCTGACAAAAATATCCACCTTCGTACCCTCCGGCACCTTGGTATAGGCCGTGTAGCCTTGGTCATAGACAAGGCCGCGAACATAGGTTTCGTTTTCCTCGCGGACTACCTCGCCCACGGTGAGGCCCGCCCGCTCAATCGCGGCGCGGGCATCGGCCTCGCGCTGGCCGACAACGTTAGGCACAATGGCGTTCGCGCTGCCGCGCGAAACATAAAGCGTCACGGTTTCGCCCGTGAGCAGGCTTGCGCCGGATTCCGGCTCCTGCCTTACGATTATGCCGGAGGGGAAGTTATCGCTGTTTTCCTCCTCGCGTACGACCTCAAGCCCCTTTTCCTTCAGGTAGCTCTCTATCGAGGCGAAGCTTTCGCCGCGGTAATTGCCCAAAACGACGAGGCCCGAGCCGCTGCTAACGACGACCTTTATCTCCTGCGAGCCGGAAACCACCGTTTCGGCCTCCGGCGTTTGGGAAATTATGGTATCCTTTTCCGCACTGCTGTTCTCGTAAAACTCAACCGTCACGGTGAAGCCCTTGTAATCCTCGCCGAGGCGCAAAAGCTCCTCCTCCGCCCCCTCGACGGTGAGGCCCTTCAAATCGGGGACGGACAGCTCAACCTTTTTGTCGCCCGTCACGGAGCTGAGCAGCAGCGTCAGCCCCAGAATAAGGGCCACAAGCAGAGCAAGCGAAATTGCGATTATAGCGGCCAGCGAGGTGTTTTTCCTTCTTTTTCTTCTGCGGGGAACGTCCTCGTCGCGGCGTTTTTCTGCGCCGCCTTGGCGGGGCCTTTCGGGTTCGTCCTTTTTTTCGGGCATTATGACGGCGTTAGGGTCTACATAAAGCTTTTTCAGGTCCTCCAAAAGCTCGCCGGCGCTGTTGTAGCGCAGGCGTACCTCCTTGCTCATGGCCTTTAGAATGACCTGCTCTATCCCCTTTGATATTGAGGGATTGAGCTTTGAGGGAGGGATAGGCTCCTCTTGGATATGCTTCATCGCCACGGCCACGGGGGCCTCGGCGTCGAAGGGCAGCTCGCCGGTGAAAAGCTCGTACATGACTACGCCGAGCGAGTAGATGTCGCTGCGCTGGTCGGTGTAGCCGCCGCGCGCCTGCTCGGGCGAAAGATAGTGCGCGCTGCCGATGGCCGAGCTGTTCATCTTTGTTGTGTTATTGTTGGCCGCCCGCGCTATGCCGAAGTCCATCACCTTGATGATGCCGTCGGTGGTTATCATTATGTTCTGGGGCTTAATATCCCTGTGTATGATGTGCTTTTGATGGGCGTGTTCCAGTGCGCGGCATATCTGCATGGAGTAATCCAGCGCTTCCTTCCAGTAAAGGCCGCCGTCCTTGCTTTTGATATACTCCTTGAGCGTGCGCCCGCTGAGAAACTCCATCACGATGTACTGCACGCCGTCCTCCTCGCCGACGTCGTATATCTGAACGATGTTCTGATGAGAAAGACTGGCCGCCGCTTGGGATTCGATATTAAAACGGCGGATAAACTCCTCGTCCTCCTTAAATTCGCTGTGAAGCACCTTTATCGCCACAAAACGGTTCAGCATACGGTCCTTGGCCTTATACACGTTGGCCATGCCGCCGCTGCCGACCTTTTCGAGTATCTCGTATCTGTTTCCGAGCACCTTTCCAATCATTCTCTCACCTACCTTCTGATGAGGACAACGGTAATATTGTCGGCGCCGCCGGCGTCGTTAGCCAACTCCACAAGCCGCTTTCCCATGTCCTCGAGAGTCATTTTTCCGCTGAGTATATAGGCTATGTCGATTTCCGCCACCATATTCGTCAGCCCGTCGCTGCACATCAGCATAACGTCGCCGGGGCGGAAGGCGGCGAGGTATGTGTCCACCCGAATACCCTCCTGCGTGCCGAGGGCGCGGGTGATGAAGTTTTTCTGGCGGTAGGAGCGGGCCTCGTCGCGCGTGAGGCGGCCGCTTTCGACCATTTCCTCCACAAGCGAGTGGTCGCGGGTTATCTGGAACAGGCCGCCGCCGGTGTATATGTATATCCTGCTGTCGCCCACATGGCCGATATGCGCCCCGTCGTCGGTTATCACGCACACGTCGCAGGTCGTACCCATGCCGCTGTAGGTTTCGTTTTCCACCGACATGGAGTATACGTGGCTGTTGGCGTGGTTGACAGCCGAAACAATCTTCGCGAATATATCGCCGCCGTTCTCGTTGAGCAGCTCGCGCAGCGTGGCCGCAATATCGGCCGAGGCCTCGGCGCTGGCTATCTCGCCGGCGCGATGCCCGCCCATGCCGTCGCACAGCACAAACAGCGGCGGCCTGCCCTCGGCATCGGCAAGACAGGCGTCTTGGTTTATCTCGCGCACCCTGCCCTTGTCGGACAATTCAAAATGTTCCATT
>CANRER010000167.1 GCA_947629615.1 uncultured Clostridia bacterium
GCGAAAGCGGAAGCGGCTCGTCCGGCTCCTCCGACGTGCAGACAAGCGAGGGTGGACTTTAATGGAAAATTACGTTGACTATCTTGTAAAAAAGAAGTTCGGCGCGGGCGACGCGGCGAAGCTTGCCGTCGTCATCTTTGCCCTCGCGTTCATATCTAACTCCGTGGCAATGTGGGTGGGCCGCGCCAGCGGCCTTGTGGTGCTGGCCTTCGGCTTATACCCCGCCTACCTGCTCGTCAGCGGCCTCAGACGCGAATACGAATACGTCGTCACCGCCGACCATCTCGACGTGGACGAAATTATCGGCGGCCGCCGCCGCAGGCGGCTTTGCGGCTTCGATTTCGACGCGATGGAGCTTTGCGCCCCCGTCGCCGATAAGGACAGCGCGCCCGAAATGCGCCGCGAGTTTGCCAAAACCTTTAACGCGGCCTCCGCGCCGAAGGCCCCGAACGCGCGTTTCGCGGTGTTTTCGGGCGAGGGCGGGCTGAACCTCTTGATTTTCGAGCCCGACGAGCGTATTCTCGCCGCCATGCGCGGCTACGCTCGCAGTAAGGTTAAATAATGGGCGAAAGGGCCGTGAAAACCGTGAAATTTCTTACGTCACAGCAAATGAAATTCTGCGAGGGAAGGGTAATAGACGGCCTCTCCTCGTCGCTGCGCCTCATCGACTGCGCCGCCAACGCCTGCGCCAAAGAATGTGAGTTCTTTGGCGCTGTTTGCGTTTTCTGCGGCAAGGGCAACAACGGGGCCGACGGCTATCGGCTGGCCGCAATTCTGCATAGTATGGGAGTGCGGGTGAGCGTTGTGCCCGTGCTTGCGCCCGCGAGCGAGGAGTGCGTTCTCCTCGCCCGCCGCTGCGCCGAGGAGGGCATACCCGCCCTTTCCCTCGCCGCCTTTGCCGAGGAGCCCCCGCACTTCGACGCCGTAATCGACGCGATTTTTGGCATAGGCATAAGGGGCGAGGTCGTCGGCCCCGCCCGCGAGGCCATCGACCTCATCAATCGGTCGGGGGCTTACGTTCTTTCCGTCGATATACCCAGCGGCCTCAACGCCGACAGCGGCAAAATCCTCGGCGCGGCGGTTCGCGCCGATAAAACCGTCACCTTTACCGCGCCGAAAATCGGCATGATAAGCGCCGAAAGCGTCGATTGCTGCGGCGAGATAGTCGTCGCCGACGTGGGCGTTCCTCTTGCTCCCTCCGCCGAGCCCGATTTTCCCGCTCCGCTCACGGCGGAGCTTGCCGCCTCGCTGCTGCCCCAAAGGCCGCGCCTTTCCCACAAGGGAACCTTCGGGCGCGCGCTGTTGGCCGTCGGCAGCGGCGGCATGATGGGCGCGGCGGCCCTCGCGGCCAAGGCCGCGCTGCGTTCGGGGGCGGGGCTTGTCACGGTGGTGTGCGAAAAGGGGCTCGAAAGCGTGCTCAACATAATGGTTCCCGAGGCCGTCGCGCTCCCTCTCGCGGACTATTCCGCCTCCTCGGCGGAGCTTGACGGAGCGGCAAACGCCGCAACCGCCCTGCTCGTCGGGTGCGGCCTCGGCAAAAACGCCTCCGCCGATTTCGTGACGGGCCTGCTGAACCGCGTGAACGCGCCCGCCGTGCTCGACGCCGACGGCATCAACGCCCTCGCCGGTCGGCCCGACCTGATTTGCGGCAGGCGGCTTGTCCTCACTCCGCACCCGCTCGAATTTTCGCGCCTCACGGGCCTGTCCGTGGCGGAAATCGAGGCCGACCGCCTCCGCTGTGCGCGGGAATTTGCGGTGCGCTTCGGCGTCACGCTTGCGCTCAAGGGGGCGCGTACCGTCGTCGCCTCCCCCACGGGCGAGGCGTGGGTTTCGCTGGTATCGACCTCGGCCCTCGCCAAGGGCGGCAGCGGCGACGTGCTGGCGGGGCTTATCTGCGCCCTTCTCGCGCAGGGCCTTTCAGCGGATAAGGCCGCCTGCCTCGGCGTGTATCTGCACTCCCGCGCGGGCGCGGCGGCGGGGCGGCTTTGCGGCGAGTATTCGGCCACGGCGGCGGATATTTGCGACGGACTTAAATCTGCGTTTACGGAGGTGACTGCTCATGCACGGAAGGGCTTGGGCGGAAATTGATCTCGGCGCCATAAGGCGCAACATAATAAATATCCGAAAAATAACCGACCCCCACGCGCTCGTCATGGGCGTTGTCAAGGCCGACGCCTACGGCCACGGGGCGGAGCGCGTAGCCCGCGTCCTGCTCGAAAACGGGGCCGACCGCCTCGCCGTGGCCACGGTGGACGAGGCCCTTGCCCTGCGCCGCGCGTTCCCGCGCACGCCGATAATGATGCTTAGCGGGGCCGACGAGTATAACGCCGCCGACCTCGTGGCGAACGATATAACGGCCACGGTTTTCGACCTTTCGCTCGCCCGCGCTCTCAGCGAGGCGGCTACCGCGCAGGGCAAAACGGCGAAAATTCATATCAAGCTCGACACCGGCATGAACCGCGTCGGCATATATTACAGCGACCCCCTTCTTGTGGAAAAAACGCGGCGGATAGTTTCGCTCCCCGCCGTCGAGGCCGAAGGGGTGTTCACCCACTTTTCCAAGGCCGACGAGGCCGACCTTTCCTACGCGCGCGAGCAGTTCGCCCGCTTCACGCGCTGCCTCGGCGACCTCGCCTCCGCCGGGATAACCTTCAAAATACGGCATTGCTGCAACAGCGCGTCGATTATCAACTTTCCCGAAATGCACCTCGACATGGTGCGCCCCGGGATTGTGCTTTACGGGCTTTACCCCTCGGACGAGGTGGATAAATCGCGCCTTCCGCTCGAGCCGGCGATGAGCTTCAAGGCGCGTATCTCGAACATAAAAACCGTGCCGAAGGGCAGCCTCATCAGCTACGGCGGGGCCTACGCCGCGCCCGAGGCCATGGCGGTGGGAACGGCCAGCGTTGGCTATGCCGACGGCTACTCCCGCATGCTCAGCGGCAGGGCAAGCCTGCTTGTCGGCGGAGAAAAAAGGCCCGTTCTGGGAAGAATTTGCATGGATCAATGTATGTTTGACATGAGAAATGTTCAAAATACGGTTGTAGGCGACAGCGT
>CANRER010000168.1 GCA_947629615.1 uncultured Clostridia bacterium
GTTCATTGTTCTGTTTCCTCCTGTTTTTAATTTTTTCGGTTATGTACCGATTTTCTTTTTGCGTTCTTTTGCGGCCGCAGCAGCGACGGACAATTTGTTCCGGGCCTCCCATACCCGTTTGGATTACCCGCATGCCCCCACGCGCAAAGGAATTGGCATAGTTACCCCAGGGCAGCCGACGCGCATACGCGCCCCGCTCTACCCTTTGGTACTTATAATCATTATATCACTCCCGCGTCGGTTTGTCAACAAGCTTGGAATTATTTTTTATTAATTTTTTGTGTACTTATTAATACGCGGCGGGGTGAAAGGGCGGGCGCGCAATGCGCGCCCCTACGTTGAGGTGCGCGGGATGTGGCGGGCGCGGGAGGGCGGAGAACATAACGCGGCTGCGCCGCTACACCTCATCCGTCACTCGCTCCGCTCGTGCCACCTTCCCCTCGAAGGGGAAGGCAAGGGCTGCGGCGCGGGCATTTACGTTTACAAGACGGCGCGGGGTGGAGAAAATTTCATTGACAAGCTTCGACAAATATGTTATAGTAGTTATGTGGTGCATACATAGATGCGGGAGCGGGTGTGTCCCGGGCGGTTATCCGCTGCCTTGATGAAAGGTGGTGGTGCGTATGCAGGATATTATGCCGATTTTATTATACATGATAACTTTGGCTGTCCTTATTGCAATCGCAAAAAAATAACTGCCCCCAACATCCAAAAGCGGCAGTTATTTTTTACTGATCGCAGCGGATAACCGCTTTGCGGTTCACCCACTCCCTATGATTATTATACACCACGGTTCGGGATTTGTCAATAGGCAAATCCCGAATTTTTTACGTTTGCGGAAATCCCCTCATCAGTCATAGGAGCCCCGCAAAGACGGCGAAGCCGGATTTGTGGGGAGAGGAGCAGCGAAGCGAAGCTTGCTCCGACCCGGAGATTAGTATTCCGCACAGAAATAACTATTCATTCAACAAAAGTAATTACAAAAGTATTTGCAATTACGGCGCAAAGGTGATACAATATATATTGAAAAGATTTTAAGGCAGGCGACAACGAAAATGAAGGTAATCAAGCAAGGATATTACGTAGGCGAGCGGCCGCTGTTCGGCGAGCGAGGCCTGACGGTGGAGGACTCCGTTTTCACGGACGGGGAATCGCCGCTAAAGGAATGCCGCGACATAAAGCTTTTCGGCTGCACGTTCAAGTGGAAGTACCCGCTGTGGTACGGCGAAAGCATCAGCGCGGAAAACTGCGTTTGGCTCGAAACGGCCCGCGCCGGAGTGTGGTACACCGACAACGTATCCGCCGTTGACTGCCGAATAGAGGCGCCGAAAAACTTCCGCCGCTGCGCGGGAGTGCGGCTTAAAAACGTATCTATGCCGAACGCGGCCGAAACGCTTTGGAGCTGCCGCGACGTAACGATGGAAAATGTGACGGCGGCGGGAGATTACCTCGCCATGAACTGCGAGGGAATGAAGGTCGAGGGGCTGGTTTTGAACGGCAATTACCCCTTTGACGGGGCAAAAAACGTGGAAATACATAATTCCAAGCTGATTTCAAAGGACGCGTTCTGGAACAGCGAAAACGTCGCCGTGTACGATTCGTTTATCTCCGGCGAGTATCTCGGGTGGAACGCCAAAAATCTGACGTTTGTGAACTGCACGGTTGAAAGCCTTCAGGGGCTTTGCTACATCGACAACCTTGTGATGAAAAACTGCAAGCTGATAAACACGACGCTCGCCTTTGAGTATTCCACCGTGGAGGCCGACATCTCGGGCGGCATAGACAGCGTGCTTAACCCTTCGGGCGGCAAAATCACGGCGGACAGCATAGGAGAGCTTACAATCGAAAAAGACAGGGTGGACCCGTCAAAGACCGTTATAGTCTGTCGGGGCCGCCGTTTGGAGGCCTGCTGATGAAATACGATTTTGATACCGCGCCCGACCGCCGAGGCACGGACTCGCTGAAATGGAATATCCCCCAAGGCGAGCTGCCCATGTGGGTGGCGGATATGGACTTCCCCACCGCGCCCGAAATCATTGAGGAGCTGCAAAAGCGGCTCGACCACGGGGTTTTCGGCTATTGCTCCGTCCCGGACGAGTGGTACGAGGCAATCGCCGGCTGGTGGCGGACGCGCCACGGCTTTGGCATGGAAAAGGACTGGCTCGTTTTCTGCACAGGAGTGGTGCCTGCGCTCTCCTCCGCGGTGCGCAAGCTGACGGACGTGGGCGAAAACGTGCTTATCCAGACGCCGGTTTACAATATTTTCTTTAACTCGATTTTGAACAACGGCAGAAGGGTGTTGGAAAATCCGCTCAAATACGAGAACGGCGAGTATTCGATGGATTTTGACGATTTGGAGGCGAAGCTTGCCGACCCGCAGACCACGCTTATGATACTTTGCAATCCGCACAATCCCGTTGGAAAAATATGGAGCGCGGACACGCTGGCCCGCGTCGGAGGCCTTGCGGCGAAGCACCGCGTAACGGTCATTTCCGACGAGATACACTGCGACCTGACCGACCCGGGCAGAGGCTACGTGCCGTTTGCCTCGGTGAACGAGGAATGTCGGAGGATAAGCGTGACCTGCGTCGCCCCGACGAAGGCCTTTAACCTTGCCGGAATACAAACCGCCGCCGTTTGCGTGCCCGACCCAGCGCTGCGCCACAAGGTATGGCGCGGGCTGAACACCGACGAGGTAGCGGAGCCGAACGCCTTTGCCGTCCCGGCGGCAGTGGCGGCCTTCACGCGCGGCGGGGCGTGGCTGGACGAGCTTAGAGAATACATTTACGGGAACAAAAAAGCCGTGGCAGACTTTCTGAAGGAGCGGCTGCCGCAGATAAGGCTCGTTTCCTCGGAGGCGACCTACCTGCTGTGGCTGGACTGCGGCGGGCTGTGCGCCGACGCAAAAGAGCTGCAAGCCTTTTTGAGGCGGGAGGCCGGTCTTTACATTTCGTACGGAGGGCAGTACGGCGCGGCGGGCGCGGCTTTTCTGAGAATGAACATAGCCTGCCCGC
>CANRER010000169.1 GCA_947629615.1 uncultured Clostridia bacterium
GTGGCACAGCCTCGGGGCCGCTCTGCGGCGGGAGGAAAAAATTTTTGAAAAAGGGCTTGACAAACCGCCATGGTTGTATTATAATAATCACTGTTGATTGGCATTGCCGAATTGTGTAAGGGTAGCACGACAGACTCTGACTCTGTTTGTGAGGGTTCGAATCCTTCTTCGGCAACCAAAAAGCCGCCCGGGTGGGCGGCTTCTTTAGTGGGCGGCTTTTTCAGTGGGCGGCTTCTTTGCGGCGGCCTTTTGGGGCGGCCTTTTTCATTTTATACGGCTCACTCCCCGCCGATATGCTCGCGGAACAGAGCCATAACGCCGGGGGTATCATTGATGAAGTACGAGCGCGAAATATTGCCGCTGACGGGGTCGTAATCGCAGCCGCTCCACCAAACGGCGGCCTTGATTTTAGGGTAATTCGGCAGCGAGGCGAACATATCGCGCACCCAAGCCTCCTTATCGCCGCCGACGGTCGAGCAGGAAAACTCGGTTATCATCATGGGCTTATTGTACCTCAAGTCGGCCTTGGTATAGATGTCCTCGTATATTCTGTCGAAGCTGCGCCATTTTTCGCTTTCGTAATAAGTGCCGGTATTATAGCCGGTGAGGCCCACAACATCCACGTAATCGCCGCCGGGATAATAAAGCTCCTCGCTGTTCCACAAAAAGTTGGGATAGCTTTTTTCGTTGGGGTTCCACACCCAAACGACGTTATCCGCCCCGGCGGCGCGGAACTTATCTACGACATAGCGGTACAGCCGCACGTAGACCTCCGGGTCGCGCGAGGTGTGGTAGGCCGAATAATTGCACCATTCGCCGTTCATCTCGTTGAACAGGCGCATAAGCACCGGGTGGCCGAAGCCCTTCACGTCGGCGGCGAGCGAGCTCAGATAGCCGTCGTATCTGCCCTTGAGGATGTCGTATATCATCGAGCTGGGCGCCGAGGGCGAGAGCTGCATGGTCATTTCACTTATCTTGCCGCTTTCCCACGCGGCGTTAAGCTGGCTGAGCGGCGAGCCGTCGTTTTTTTCCTTGACGAAGATGTAAAACAGGCATATATCCGTTTTCGCGTTCAGGCTGCGCTCAATGTCCTCGTAGGCCGACATCCCGTTCGCGGGCTGCAGCGGCACGAACAACCCCCAGTTAAGGCCGCTGTCGTCGCCGAAAATACGCTCGAAGGCCGCGGCGGTTTCGGGGTTCATATCACCGCCGCGCTCCGAGGCGAAGGGCAGGGACGCGCCCACCGGCTCGGTCGGCTCCGCAAGCGTGAAGCTTTCGGCAACGCCCTGCCAGTCGTCGATTTCGGCGGAGGACTTTATCGTCACGGTGTATACGTCGGTTCCGTTCACGTAGTCGATATTCACGTAATGGTTCTTATCGCCGGGGCCGAGGGTCGGGCGGCTCCACTTCAAAAGATGGGCCGTCATTTGGCCGACGGCGAAGTCGCGCCGCAGCTCGACGCGGTGGTTTTCGCTGTCAGCGGTGAAGCGGTTTGAATATGATATATATGTATCGCAATCGCTTGCGGAGGAAAAGCTTTCCTTAAAAATATCTATGCTGTAGCCGGTTTTCGCGAGCCTGAAGCGAATGTCCGAAAGAGAGGCGTCGGGCGTCAGCCCGGAGGGGACCTCGATGGAATAGCCGTCGTGCAAATTGGTGTATACGTCGGTTTCAAGGCGGCGTTCAACCGTGTATATATCCTCCTCTGCCACCGCCCCCGAGGCCGTCAGCCGAAGGGCCTCCACCTGCCCGTCCACGCGGTTTATCTCCGTCATGGAGGGGTTATAGCCCGCGCCCGCCAGCAGCGAAAACGCCGCCGCGAGGCTTAAAACTGTTTTTATCATGTTTATTTCTCCCCGATCGTGCGCAAAATAAAAGAAAAAAGGTGAGATGTGGTTTATGCTCGGAAATATCCTGTGGTTTTCGGCCGGCTCAATTTTCGGCACGCTGATTATGGCCTTGGTCGCCGCATCCGACGACGACAGATAGCCGCGTTCGGGCAAGGCTCAACTTTTATTTTAACACATTTCGATGTTTTTTTCAAGCCGTGTCACAGAAAATTTACTTTTTTGAGCCGCGAAAAGCGTTGATTTTGCCGCCCTGTTGTGGTAAAATAAAACACAAAGCCCAAATCGGGCCGACGAAGGGAGGCCTTTCCGCATGAAAAAAACGGCCGCGCTGCTGTTGTGCGCGCTGCTCTGCCTCGGCGCGCCGCGCGCCCTTACGGCCCCGAGGGAGGGGCTGCGCGGAGTGTGGGTGAGCAGCGTTTCCAATCTTGATTATCCGTCGAAAAGCGGCCTTTCGCCCGAGGCTCTCCGCGCCGAGGCCGACGCAATAATCGAGGGCTGCGCCTCGATGGGCATGAACGCCATATTTTTACAGGTGCGCCCCTGCGCCGACGCGCTCTACGGCTCGAAGCTCTTCCCCACAAGCGTTTACCTTAGCGAAAGCTCCTTCGAGCCGCTCGCCTTCGACCCGCTCGAATACTTTGTCGCCGAGGCGCACAAGCGCGGCATCGAGCTGCACGCTTGGCTCAACCCCTACCGTGTTACGACTCGCGGCGAGGCCGGCCTTAAGGCTCTGTCGCCCAACAGCCCCGCGCGGCGAAACCCCGAGTATCTGCTCCGCTCGGCGGACGGGGCTTACTTTTTCAATCCTGCCCTGCCCGAGGTGCGGGAGCTTATTCTTGACGGGATTGAGGAAATTCTTCAAAATTACGATGTGGACGGAATACACTTCGACGACTATTTCTACCCCGAAAGCGGCTTCGACGACAGCGCGTCCTTCGCGCTGTACGGCTCGGGCGACATCGACGACTGGCGGCGCGAAAACGTGAACGCCCTTGTGCGCGAGGCTCACGAGCTGGCCCGCTCGGCGGGCGTGGCCTTCGGCGTCAGCCCGAGGGGCATATGGGCCAACAAGAGCGAGAACCCGCGCGGCAGCGACACCTCCGGGAACGGCAGCCTGAACAGCATATACTGCGACAGCCTGCGCTTTATCGAGGAGGGC
>CANRER010000170.1 GCA_947629615.1 uncultured Clostridia bacterium
AAGGGATCCGGATCGCAGAGGTAACTTTGCATGTGGGGCTTGGCACTTTCCGTCCGGTGAAAGTGGAGCACATACAGGAACACCATATGCACTCAGAATATTATGAACTGGATGAAATGGCGGCTGAGATCATCAATGATACAAAGCGAAGGGGAGGCAGGGTTGTCTGTGTGGGAACCACAAGCTGCCGCACGGTCGAGAGCGCGGCGAGGGACGGGCTTCTCGTTCCCGGCGGCGGCAGCACGGACATCTTCATCTACCCCGGCTACCGCTTTAAGCTCACCGACTGCCTCATAACCAATTTCCACCTGCCCAAGTCCACGCTGATAATGCTTGTCAGCGCCCTCGCCGGGAAGGATAACGTGCTGCGGGCTTATCGCCACGCCGTGGAGGAACGCTACCGCTTCTTTTCCTTCGGCGACGCGATGATAATATATTGACATTTTAACATGTTAGGCGTATAATATATACATAAGGGAGTGATATATATGGCTAAGGTATCCACAAACGTCAGCATTGACGAAGAAACGAAGAAGAAGGCGCAGGCGCTTTTTGCCGATTTGGGAATGGATCTTTCGACAGCGGTAAATATTTTTCTTCGCCAAGCGGTTCGCGAAAACGCTATACCCTTTGCGATAACCCGCGACATTCCGAACGCCGCAACGCTCGCGGCCATGGAGTCCGCCGAAAACGGCGAGGATATTTACGGCCCGTTCGACAGCGTTGCGGACGTAATGGAGGCTCTTAATGCTTAAGGTCGAATTTACCGGGCAGTTCAAAAAGGATTATAAGCTTGCGCTTAAACGAGGCTGTGATCCTAAGGAATTGGAGAGTGTCATTTCAATACTGGCGAACGAGCGGACTCTGCCGGAAAAATACAGAGATCACGCGCTCGAAAATTCAAGGAATTTCAAAGGTATGCGGGAGTGCCACATTAAGCCCGATTGGCTGCTTGTATATAAAATATATGCCGACAGGCTTGTGCTGGAGCTTATCCGAACAGGCACACACAGCGATTTGTTTTGATTAAGCGTTTACCGACGCGATAACGTAAAAAGCCCCCGAAGGGGCTTTTTTACGTTTATTTTTTCGCTTATTTTTCTATTTTGGCGAACGAAAATATCTGGCCGTCCTTGCCGAGGGCCTCCTGCGTTATCGAGCCGTCGTCGTTACAGGTGAGGTAAAGCCCGGAATGCTTCATCTTAAGCCTATAGCCGCCGTCAGCCTCCTCCATGTAGAAGCACTGATTGTCGGCGCGCGACAGGCTCCACGTGATGAGGCTTGCGCCCTCGTCCGCGCTGCCGCCCGAGATGTCCACGGCCTCGCCGGTATCCACATCGACGATGGTGTAAGCGTCGTCAACTGGGGTGAGCATCCAGCTTGTGGCGCGGGCGCGGTCGTTTGTCGCGATAAGGCCGTCCTCGCGGTTGTTGAGATGTTTGCCGGAGCCGACCGCCTCAACGGTGTAAAGATCGACCTCGGCGGCCTTTTCCACGGGTTCTATTTTCCAAACGGCGGAATCCGCGCTCTGGCATACGAAGGGCTCGAAGTCCTCCTCCACGCCTACGGTCGCGGTATTTACACCAAGATTGTAACGCTTGCTCATCAGCTTGTAGCCGCCGTCGGCCTTGATAAGCTCAAAGCGGTCGTCCACGGCCCATTCGCCGCCGTACTGTGTCAAAGCCTTGCCGTACATCGCGCTGGTGTGCATCTGTATGGGCGAGCCGCTGTGCTTGGCGGTGAACTTCACCAGCCCGCGGAAGTTTTCGACGGAAAATTTCTGATTGTCGGCCCCGGAGTAGGGCTCGAGCGCCAATACGGCCTGATTGTCCAACGAAGCGTCCTTAACGGTCCAAGCGAGGCCGCTTTCGGCGTCGGTCACGCTGTAGTATTGGCCCATATCAAGCTCTTGCGCGGTTTCGATGTTGCCGACGGCGTCTATCTTTTCCTTAATTTCAAGAATGAAATTTTCGCAGGGGGCGAACTCGGCGAAATGCTCCTTGTCGGCCCTGTAAAGCAGGCCCTTCAGCACCTTGAGGCGGTTGGGGTAAACCTCGGCCACGGCGGCCTCGGAGTCCTTGCCGAGGGTCGTCCAATAAAGGCGGTGCAGCTCGGCTAAGTCCTCGGACTTGTTGCTCGAGCCGTAGCCCGAAACCGGCACGGCGTCCATGGCCTCGGCCCACTGCCATATCATTTCGTCCTCGAGCTGGTTGGTATCGAGAATGTGGCCAAGCTCGTGAGCCAGCGTCTGAGATACCTGCTGTTTGCTCGGCTTCCAGTCGAGCCTTGCCCAGATGGTGTCGCCGCCGCCGTTATAGTTGTTGGCGGTGTCGCCGTACTTCCAGATAAGGCGGTGAACGTACTGGCGCACGGCGTAGGGGAAGCAGCCCAAGGCCTCGATCATGCGCTCCACCATTTCGGAGTTTTCCTCGTTGCTGACCATAGTGAACTTGTGCACCGCTCCGGGCTCGTCGCCCTCCATCTCAACGTCGTAAAGCCAGCACTTTTCCTTGGCTCCGCGCCAAATATCGTAGCTTTCGTCCACCGAGGTGGAAACAATCTTGTACGGCGCGCTTTCAAGGCTTTTTAGGTCGCCCGTCACCTGACCGTAGGCCGTGTAGGACAGCGTTGTTCTGAGCATGGCGGCCTGAAGGGCGGGGGAGGCGTCGTTAAAGCCATGCTCCGTCAGATAGCTTTCGGCGGAGTTGGCCACGGTGTAGCAGGCGGGAAGGCTGCCGAACATATATCGCTTAAAGCCGTCCTGCTCGGCGGGGCTGAGCAGCTTGAAGCCCTCGGAGTCCGCCGCCTTGGAGAGCATGGCCTCGCCCTTGGCCTCAATCGTCCACCGCTGGAAGTCGCTGCCGTTTCTTTCGGCCTGAACGACGGTTTCGCCCGAGGCGTCCATGAACAGGCCCGAGTGCATAACGCTTATCTCGTAAACGCCGTCCGCGACCTCGGTGAAGCGCCACTGCTGGTTGCCGTT
>CANRER010000171.1 GCA_947629615.1 uncultured Clostridia bacterium
TAGGGATAACCATGAATCTGTACACTCATTTGGATATATCTCACAAGAGGGAAATGTCAAAGAGTATCGAAGGAATACTTGACCTTTAAAACCGTTTCTTTAGATGTTTCTTTAGATGCGGAGAAAACATTGTCAATTTTTCCCAAAGTAAAAACCCCGCAAGCCGAATAAAGCTCAATCACAAAATCTGCAAAGCGGAGTTTGTGATTGAAAAGGAGGAGCAACGGCGCGAGCCAAACGACGGCTTTTTTGTAAAACAAAAAAAGCCGTCGCAAGCGAAGCAACGCTTGCGACGACGTGGTGAGCCATCGGAGATTCGAACCCCGGACAACTTGATTAAAAGTCAAGTGCTCTGCCAACTGAGCTAATGGCCCGTATGGCTGGGCTGGCAGGATTTGAACCTGCGTATGCCAGAGTCAAAGTCTGGTGCCTTAACCGACTTGGCTACAGCCCAAAATTGATTGGCCGCAGGAAACAATCCCCCGCCCGATATGGCGTTATCCGCCATAAAAAAAGTGGGGTGGATACTGGGACTCGAACCCAGGGCCTCCAGAGCCACAATCTGGCGCGCTAACCAACTGCGCTATACCCACCATATACCGCACTCCGCCGCGCGGAGCGCCTTTGGCGTGCCTGCGGGGACTCGAACCCAGGACCTACTGCTTAGAAGGCAGTTGCTCTATCCAGCTGAGCTACAGGCACATATAAAAGCCGCCGGTTGCAGCGGACGGCAGACAGCTTGGAGCGGGTGATGGGAGTCGAACCCACCTGACCAGCTTGGAAGGCTGGTATTCTACCGATGAACTACACCCGCGCGTCACGGTTTATTATAGCAGACACGCCCTTGTTTGTCAATACCTTTTTGGAATTTTTTTATTCTTTTTACGCCAAGCGCTACGCCTGAAAAGAAGGATTGACAAATGAGATAAGGCATGGTAAAATACAGTTAGAAGCTATAATTTACCGGGAGGGAAAACCATGAAAAGAATAGTAATTTTAACCTTGGCGTTGCTGCTGGCCCTTGCCGTGGCCGCTTCGGCCGCAGGCGTCACCGTAGAGGTGAACGGTTCGCCCATACCCACGGTCGACGCAAACGGAGCCGCGGCGGAGCCATTTATTGAGGACGGCACGACCTACGTCCCCGTCAGAGCCGTCGCGACTGCGCTGAACACCGCCGTTGACTGGGATAACGCCACAAGAACGGTATTCCTCGGCGAGAGAGGAGAGGCCGCTCCCGAGCTTGGCGAGAACGTGAACGTATTTATAAACGGCAAAAAGTTCAACCCCACTGACGCGAACGGCAAAGCGGTGCATCCTGTTATCAAGGACGGCGCGACCTATCTGCCCGTCCGCGCGATAGCGCAGGCCTTTGCCCGCAGGGTGAGCTGGAACGGCGCGAGTTCGACCGTGATTATTGAGGATACCGCCCGCGTTGACGCGGACAAGACCTATAAAATAGTATTAAACGGCGCCGACAGCGTTATCGCCCCCTCGGGAGATGGCAGCGGCAGCGCGCTTGTCACGGAGCTGTTTTCCGGCGACGAAAAGCAGCTTTGGCGCTTTGTTCCCGTTCCCGGCGAGGACGGCTTTTATCAGATAATCAACGCCGCCGGCGGCTGCGCTATGGACGTCAACGGGGCCAGCCGCGCGGCCGGGGCGAAAATACTCCAGTATAACTCCGGCGACGGCGAAAACCAGAAGTTCATGCTTTACGCCCTCGCGGACGGCGCGTATAAGATAGTTTCCAAAAATTCCGTGCTGCCGATCGAGGCCTCCGCGGGCGAGGTCAGGCAGAATATCGACCGCGACAGCCCCGTCCAAAGCTGGCGGCTTGTACCCGGCGAGGCCGTGGCTAAGGAACCCGAGGCAAAGGAGTATAAAACGCTTTCGACCAAGGCCGGCGCCGCGCTGACCTATAGCGCTGACAGCACCGACCTTGCCGCCGAAAGGCTCACCGGGAATGAAAATCAGCAGTGGGAGCTTGTTCCCAACGCGGGCGGCTTCTACTATATTTGGACTAAAAACGGCGGCAAAAGCATAGACGTTGCCAATAATTCCACCACCGACGGCGACCCGCTCATAACCTATGAGCATAGCGGAGATGATAATCAGCGTTGGAATTTTGAAAAGCAGGACGACGGGGCGTATAAAATCAAGAGCGTTCATTCCAGCCTGTATATGAAGGTGCAGGACGGCGGAGTTGTGCACTCGGCCGACGGCGACGAATTTATTATTGAAGATGTAAAATAAGCGATAAAAAACAGGCGGCCTTGGCCGCCTGTTTTCGCGTTTTTCGATATTTGCTCACTCGCCGCGCTCACGCATAAGATTCACCACAGCGAACAGGGCGTCGGCGCTTTTTTCCACACCGAGCAGGCTGCTATTGATAGAAACGTCGTACCCGCGGGCGTCGCCCCATTTTATATCGGTGTAATAGTCGTGATAGAGCTTGCGCATTTTGTCGCTGCGCTTCATCATTTCAACGGCCTTGCGCGGGCTGACGTTGTAAAGCTCGCATATACGGTTTTCCTTATCCTTATGCTCGCCGCGCACAAAGACCCTCAGCACGTTCTCGCGGCCCTTAAGCACGTGCTCGGCGCAGCGGCCCACAACGACGAACGACTCGCCGTTTTCGGCCAGCTTTTTGATAAACGCGAACATCTTATGGGCGAGGTTTTCCTCAATGGAGTTGGAAAAATCGCGGACGCGGCGCGACGTCAGGACGTTCACCGGCTTTTCGTCGTAGCGGCGCATGAAGTCCTCGCTGTAGCCGTGATGGGTGGCGAGGGCGTAAAGCAACTCCTTGTCGTAGAGCTTCACGCCGAGCCGCTCGGCGAGCAGCTTCGCTATTTCATGCCCGCCGCTGCCGAATTCGCGGCCTATGGTGACGATGATTTGACTTTTCATTTGCTTCCCCTCCGTCTATAATTAAGGCAATACCGCACAATAGTGTTAGAGAGAAGCTGCA
>CANRER010000172.1 GCA_947629615.1 uncultured Clostridia bacterium
GCCGGCCTCGCGGCCCGCCGTAGCCTCGCGGAAGTTATCGCGCTCGCCCGGCTCGGAGGGGGTGGGCTTGCGCGTTCCCTCGGGGTAGTAGGTGGTGCGGCCGTTGCGGTTCAGGCCGTCGGGGGTTACGGCGTCGGCCGCGTCGTATTCGCCGTCTTGGAAAATCCGTCGGCTCGCCTCGCCGCTGTCCTCTATATCCTCGCCGTCGTTCGGCGGCAGATAAAAGTAGTAAAGCTCGCTCAATTCGCCGGTATATCGCTCGGAGGTGGCTGTGCCGTCCTCGTCGGCGTAATAATAGGCGGCTTCGCCGTCGCCGCCCGTGACGGGTACGACAAGCTTAGCGTAAAACTGCTCCTTATCCGGGGTTTGCGGGTCGGTATAGCCGGCGGAGCCGCCCAAGTCGAACAGCGCGCGCCGGCCGCCGTTATCCATCAGCAGGCTGCTGTTATCCGTCAAAACGTCGATATAGGCTATACGCCGCTGCCACGTTTGAGAATATTGGTTATACAGCAGGCGTATCGCTTCCCTCTCCCCCGTCACGCCCTGAACGTAGGCTTGGAATTGGAAGTCCTGCGCCCTTTGCTCGTCGTCAAGCTCCGCTCCGCCCGGGAGCGTCAGCCTTTTGGTCGTTTGCAGCGTAACGTTGCCGACCTCGAGGCGGCCGTTGTTGCCGAGGTAGTTGTTGATTACCAAATCGTTCCCCGCGCCGCTCGTCGGCGAGATTGTGGGAATGTAGTAGTTGTTGGCGGTATCGGTGACGTTGTCCTTCTTCGCCGCCATGAACTGGCGCATTGTGCCGACGCGAATGCCGCCGGTGCGCGCCGCGACCGACCAGTCGAACAGCGTTTCAAAATCCTCGGGCTTTTCCTTTAGACGCTCGACGATTAGCGTCATTTTTTCGTTCGCCTGCACGCCCAGCCAGTACGCCACATCGCGGTCGAGAGCCGTTTTGCCGTCCGCGTCCTCCTCGGTGTCGTCAAGGCCGCAGTCCGCTAAATATTCTCTCAATTTTTCCTCGCCGTAGGTCAGCTTCTCAAGCGTGGGCCGCCCGCGCGTATTGTCGCCGGTGGTGCTGCGGGAATTATATTCTATCTCGATGGGGCAGCTTCCGTTGATGTCCGTCCAACAGAGCATATCGCCGTTATCTATGTTTTCGGATTGCAGACCCGAGCCGAAGTCCGACCCGCGCCGCGCGACGACATAGCTGATTTTTTCCGCGCCGCTCGCGCCCTCAATCTCGTTGCCGTTGATGTCCGTGCCCTTGGCCGAGTTGGGCTTGTAATACTCTATGCAGATAAAGAAATAGTCGTCGGACGAGAACGATTTTGAACCCGCCGTATAATTGCCGCCGCCGTCGGATTCGACCTTGCTTAATTGGTCGCCGAGGAGCACAACTATGCCGCCCTCGCCGCCGTTCTCCAGCAGGTATTTGTAGCCCTTGCCGTCGGTGATTTTGCCGTCCTCTGCATCTCTAACGGCCTGCTTAAAGGCCTCCTCGCTTTCGTACGCGCCGATAAACTCGCCGCCGCTCCACGAGGCGGCGCTTTCGCCGTTTTCCCACGTGGTTTCGCCGTTGCCCGCGCCGGTGCTTTTATCTATCTTGCCATCGTCCGCGCCCTCCGTCCAATCCACGGGAACGAGCCTGCCGCCCGTCACGCGGTAGGCGTGGGCGTAAAGCGGCAGCGGCTTTTGGAAGATGTAATAGCGGTTATCCACGCTTGGCGAAAAGCTCACCGCCGCGTCGCCGCGCGTGCGGTAGGAGTATTCGTCGGTTGTGTAGCCGGTGTAGGCCGTGTTGCTGTACCAGTTCGACAAAAACCAAACGTGATCATTCGTCGGGTCGGTATGCTCCTTAACGTATTCGGCGGAAATCGCGGAGATATCCACGTTCGTTTCGGCGCCGCTTTCGTCCCGCTCGATTATGTCGTCCGTCAGGCCGACGGCGTAAAACAGGCGTATCGGCGTGGACTGCCTTTTATCCTTCAAATTGGTTTGGTAGGCTATCGGCCCGTCCGCGCCGAGCGTTATCTCTGCGGCCTGCGTCGGCACGGCGGCGGCGGGAACGTTGATATAGAGCGAATCGTCGTAGCCGCCGTTATCCTCGGGCGTTATCGCGCCGTTCGTGTCGATGTAGTCGCCGGTGTTTTCGGCCCAAACGCGAATGTCCGACAGGCGGTAAACGCCGTCATAATTTCGGTAAAGCCTGTCGTCAACCTTTTCGTCCTCCCTCGCGTTTTTCCATTTTTCAAGCAAATCCTCCGGCACATTATCGCCGTAAACCGGGTTTATGCGCAAGCTGTTGCGCACGCTCTTGTCGTCCGCGAAGCGATAGACCGTGTATACTGTGTTTTTCACCTGCTGCGAGGCGTCCTGCGGGTTTTGGCCGTCGCCCGCCTCGCTCGCGACGATAGGCACGTACATGAGCAGTGTGGAATAATTCAACCGATACACCCAGCCGTTTTCCCATGCCTTCTCCACTGTCGCGCAACCGGGCGGGGTTTCGTCCGTATACGGTCCCTGCACGTCGCCCTCCGGGTCGTCGCCCTTATACCAGCCCATTTGGAACGTATCGTACTGCTTGCCATTTTTCGTCATATACTTGTCGTTCCAGTTGTAATCGTATACGCCGGTGCGAACCATGCCGTGCATTTCGCCGAAGAGCAGCAGCGACATATCATAAACGCCGTTGCTCCCGTCCGACGCTCTCGACGCCGTTTTGCTCGGGATTATGGCTTGGTTTTTGATTTCCATGTATTCGCCGATGGGGTCTTGATAGGTGACGGAGTTGCTCACGCCCGCGTCGTTATCGCCCGACACGGGAACAACCACCTTGCCCGTGATTTTGTTAAGTATGTCCTTAAACTTATCCGCTATGTCGGCGGACGCCACGTCGTAAAAGCCGTCGCTGTAAACGATGTTGTTTTTAACGTCCTCGTTGGTGA
>CANRER010000173.1 GCA_947629615.1 uncultured Clostridia bacterium
CGCCCTTAACGCCCAGCGGGCGCGGGGAGGCCCCCATAGCCAAAACCAGCTTTTCGGCGGCGTAGCTGCCCTTGCGCGTCGTTACCGTTTTATCTTTAAGCGAAATTTCCTTCGCCTTTTCGCGGCGCACCTCCGCGCCCATAGCCTCGGCCTGCTCGCGCATGAGGCGGCCGAGCTCCGGCCCGGCTATGCCGGAGGGGAAAGCGGGGTAGTTTTCGATTTTTTCGGTAAGCGTCATCTGCCCGCCGAAGGCCCCGCCTTCGAGCAGCAGCGTTTTTTTGCCGCCGCGCGCCGAGTATATGGCGGCGGTGAGGCCCGCCGGGCCGCCGCCGACAATAATTGTGTCGTACATAAAATCACCTTTTTCAACCGAGCTTTTTTTCCAGCTCGGCTCTGATGGCCTTGATAAAGTCAAGGGAATTGACGACGGTGGGCGTTACGCCCTCGGCCAAGCCCGCAAGATCCTTCGTCATAACGCCGCCTTCGAGAGTGTCGAGGCAGGCGGCCTCGAGCTTGTCGGCGAAGTCCGTCAGCTCGGGCGAAGCGTCCAGCTCGCCGCGCTTCCTTATCGCGCCGCTCCACGCAAAAATCGTGGCGATGGGGTTGGTGCTTGTTTCCTCGCCCTTGAGGTAGCGGTAGTAGTGGCGCGTCACGGTGCCGTGGGCCGCCTCGTACTCGTAGCAGCCCTCGGGGCTGACGAGGACGCTCGTCATCATGGCGAGCGAGCCGAAGGCCGTGGATACCATGTCGCTCATAACGTCGCCGTCGTAGTTTTTGCAGGCCCAGATGTAGCCGCCCTCGCTGCGTATCACGCGGGCAACGGCGTCGTCGATGAGGGTGTAGAAATACTCTATGCCCAGCTCGTCGAATTTTGCCTTGTACTCGCTGTCGAATATGTCTTGGAAAATCAGCTTGAAGGTTTGGTCGTACTGCTTGGATATTGTGTCCTTGGTGGCGAACCAAAGATCCTGCTTTGTGTCGATGGCGTACTGGAAGCACGAGCGGGCGAAGGATTTGATGCTGCTGTCCTTGTTATACAGGCCCTGAAGCACGCCGGGACATTCGAAGTCATACACGGTTTCGCGGAAGGAGGCCCCGTTCTCGCCGGTGAAAACCAGCTCGGCCTTGCCCTTTTCCGGCACGCGGTACTCGGTTCCCTTGTATACGTCGCCGTAGGCGTGGCGGGCTATGGTGATGGGCTTTTTCCAGTTGCGCACGGCGGGCTTAACGCAGCTTAACAGTATCGGCGCGCGGAACACCGTTCCGTCCAAAATGGCGCGGATGGTGCCGTTGGGGCTTTTCCACATCTCTTTGAGCTTGTATTCCTCCACGCGCTGGGCGTTGGGCGTGATGGTGGCGCACTTCACGCCGACGCGCCACTTTTTGATGGCCTCGCCGGCCTCGTAGGTAACGCGGTCGTCGGTTTCGTCGCGGTGGGGCAGGCCAAGGTCGTAATACTCGGTGTTCAGCTCCACGAAGGGGAGCAGCAGCTCGTCCTTTATCATCTTCCACAAAATGCGGGTCATCTCGTCGCCGTCCATCTCGACGATTTTATTTTTCATGGGGATTTTGTTCACGGTGTTCTCCTCCTTACTTATTGTTGTTGGCATAATAGTTCATCAGGCAGCCGTCGAGGATAATCTGCTTTTCGTCGGCTGTGAGGCCGGTGATATGCAGCATGAGCGCCTCGGTGGAGCCGTTTTGCTTTATGACGGTCGCGGGAATGTCCTCCGCGCCGCTTTCGACGGCCTTCCTTATGCCGGGAACGAACACGTAGTCGCCGTCGGAATAGTCGAAGGGGGTGTCCTTATCGATGGTGAAGGGGAGAATACCCCAGTTAATGCAGTTGCTGCGGTAACGCTTTGTCGCAAACTCGTAGCATATATTTCCGAAGCCGCCCAGCACCTTCTGGCAGGAGGCCGCCTGCTCGCGGGCGGAGCCGTCGCCGGGCTTGTTTGCGAACACGCACGAGCCGAACTGCGTGCTTTCCATCAGCTTTTCGGGGGAGCCGACCTTCATCAGCGCCTCGATAAGCTCCGCGGGCCGCTTGCCCTCGCGCCGCTCCTTTTCAACGGCGGCCACGGCCTTGCTGCGGCCCACGTACTCGGGCACGCGGCGCGACAGCGCAAATTCGCTCAGGCGCAGGGGATTGCTGCGGTAAGAGCTCGTTTCGCCGGAGGGGATAAGCTCGTCGGTGGTCGTAACCTCGTCGTGTATCACGGCGGCGAGCTTGAGCAGCAGATTTTCGGCCAAGGGGTACATCTTCGGCCAGTCGGTGATGTTGGGGCCGAGGCGCAGCTCGGCGTTCGGGTCGGCCTTGCCGAAGCCGTTATACACGCGCTTTTCGTATACGCCGCTGTCGAAGCTGTATTCGGCGTCGTATTCGGGAATTTCAACGTCGGTAGCGGCTGTCAGCGCGCCCTTGTTCAGCGCGGTGGCCGCAATCGTGCGGGCGTCGGCCAGAGCCACGCCGCTGAGCTGTCCCTCGCCGGGCTTGGAGCCTTCGCGGTTGGGGAAGTTGCGGGTGGTGTGGCGCAGCGAAAGACCGCTGTTGGCCGGTACGTCGCCCGCGCCGAAGCACGGCCCGCAGAAGCAGGGCTTGAACACGGCTCCCGCCTCGAGCAGCGAGGCCTGAACGCCGTTTTTGATGAGCGCGAGATTTATCGGCACGCTGCTCGGGTAAACCGAAAGGTTGAAATAGCCGTCGCCTATGTCGGCGTTTTTAAGTATCGCCGCGGCCTCGCATATATTCTCGAACATACCGCCGCTGCACCCTGCGATAACGCCTTGGTCAATCATGATTTTGCCGCCTTCGAGCTTATCCGTCAGCTTAAAGCGCACCTTGGGGCCGAACTGCTCGGCGGCCTTCAGCTCGATTTCGCGCAATATGTCGCCGGCGTTTTGCT
>CANRER010000174.1 GCA_947629615.1 uncultured Clostridia bacterium
ATCTTCCGCAGGGGCGGAACCTATTATATGTATTACAAGGACGAAAGCACCGCCCGCATAAAGCTCACCACGGCGGCCAGCCCCGCCGGCCCCTACGGCCCCGAAACCGAGCTCAACGTCCACCCCGGGGTGGGGCTTGAGGGGGTTTGCGTGTATCAGCTCCCGGGCCGCGACAGGTGGATAATGCTGGCCGACGCCTACGGCGAGGGCCGCTACGTCATGGCCGAAAGCGACGATATGCGCGATTTCAGCTCCGTCGCGAGCGAACGCTACGCCTTCAGGGGCTTCCGCCCGCGCCACGGCCATGTGGTGCCGGTGTCGGCGCGGCAGATAAAGGCGCTTACCGAAAGGTTCGGAGTTGCTCAATGACAAAGCTTCCCGAAAAATTTCTCGCTCGCATGAGGGCCGACCTCGGCGCGGACTATCCGGCCTTTTTGGCCGCTGCGGAGGGCGAGCCTTGGCGCGGCTTCCGCGTGAATACGCTCAAAATTTCGCCCGAGGCTCTGCGCCCGCTGTTCCCGTTCGCCTCGGGGCGGGTGGACTGGTGCGGGGAGGGCTTTTATTACGACGTCCGCGCGGGCCGTCACGGGGCCGCCCGCGCCGGGCTGATATATTCTCAGGAGCCTTCGGCCATGATAGCGGTCGAGGAGCTGGGCGTTTCCCCCGGCGACAGAACGCTCGACCTTTGCGCCGCGCCCGGCGGCAAAAGCGGCCAGATAGCCGCCAAGCTTAAAGGGCGGGGTCTGCTCGCGGCGAACGAGGTTTCGCCCGCCCGCGCGAAAATACTCGCCGAAAACCTCGAACGGCTGGGCGTCGCGAACGCCGTCGTGCTGAATATGCAGCCCGACGCGCTGGCCGCGCGGTTTCCCGCGTTTTTCGACAAAATTCTAGTGGACGCGCCCTGCAGCGGCGAGGGAATGTTCCGCCGCGACGAGGCCGCCGTCCGCGAGTGGAGTCCCGAGCACGTGCGCTCCTGCGCGCAGCGTCAGCTTAAAATACTGTGCTCCGCGGCGGAAATGCTGCGAGGCGGGGGAGAGCTGGTCTACTCCACCTGCACCTTCTCGCGCGAGGAAAACGAGGGCGTTATCGCCCGCTTCCTTGATACCCGCGCGGATTTTGAACTGATTTCCCAAAAGCGGATAATGCCCCATACCCACAGGGGCGAGGGGCATTTCGCGGCCCGACTGCGCCGTGCGGACGGGCCTTCGGCGGAGCGGCCCGCGCTAAAAAGCGCCGACCCCGCGCCCTACCGCGCGTTCGAGGCCGAAAGCCTGCGCGTGCGGCTCGAGGGCGGCTTCGCGGCCTTCGGCGACACGCTCTACCTTGTGCCGGAGGGCTTCGGCAGCCTCGACGGCGTAAGGGCTTTGTGCCCCGGCCTTATGCTGGGCGAAATAAAAAAGGGCAGGTTTGAGCCGGCCCACGCGCTCTGCATGGCGCTTAAAAAACAGGACTTCCGCCTCGGCGTGGAGCTTGACGACGCCGCTCTCGACGCATGGTTCCGCGGCGAAACGCTCCCCGCGCCCGAGGGCAGGGGCTTTGCCGCCGCCCTTTGGCACGGCTTCCCGGTGGGCTGGGGCAAGCTGGTGGACGGAAGGCTGAAAAATCATTTGCCAAAATATTTGAGAGGATGATAAATTATGTTCAACGTATGGCACAGTGTGGCTCCCGAAAGGATTAAAAAGGACGATTTCCTCGCCGTTATCGAAATCGGCAAGGGCGGCAAAAACAAGTACGAGCTGGACAAGGAAACCGGCATGATTATTCTTGACCGCGTGCTGTACACGTCCACTCACTACCCCGCCAACTACGGCTTTATCCCGCGCACCTACGCCGGCGATAACGACCCCCTCGACGTGCTTGTGCTTTGTCAGGAGGTTATCGACTCGCTCGTGCTGGTGCGGTGCTATCCCATCGGCGTTATAAAAATGATCGACGGCGGCATGGTTGACGAAAAGATTATCGCCCTTCCGTTTAGGGACCCCACCTATTCCATCTATAAGGACATCAGCGAGCTGCCCGACCATATTTTTAAGGAGATTTCTCACTTTTTCGAGGTCTATAAGTTCCTCGAGGACAAGGAAACCGCCGTCAAGGAGATTATGGGACGCGACGAGGCCGAACGCATAATCGAAAAAAGCCTCGACGCGTATGAGGAGAAATTCGGCAAGGGTAAAAAGGAATGAAAAGGGAACGAAAAATGCGGACGGCTTGTGTCGTCCGCACTGCATTATCATCTCGATATGCGCGGAAAGAATAACATCGTGAACCGCATATCTTATGGAGATAGGATCATGAAAAATAAATCAGCTGTTTTAGAGGCGTTAAAATGAATAAGATATTAAAAATTACTCTTTATCTGTTGCTTTGCATTTGCGTAATTGGCATACTATTGTCGTTCATTTTACACATTGAGCATGTAGAATATGGATTTGCAAATCCCGGCATAAATTTCAACTCTATCGAGATTATTAAACTAATTTTAGTAATATGCTATATTCTTTCCATAATTTGCTTATGCATAAAATTAAGAAAAAATGTTTTAAGCATTGTACCTTATATAATCATAACATCATTGATTATTATTAGATTTATACTTGTTCAAAATGTTTTGATATCGTATCTTTACTAGGGCTTGTTTGAAAAATAAAAGTTGCACAAATTGAAAAAATGATGTAAAATAACTGTATGGGAACAAAACGATACGAACTTACAGAAAGTGAATGGAATCGAATCAAGGATATGCTGCCGCCGGAACACCCGAAAACGGGAGAACGCGGACGCCCGTCAAAATGCGATAACCGCAGTGTAATGAATGGAATACTGTGGATTGCCAGAGGAGG
>CANRER010000175.1 GCA_947629615.1 uncultured Clostridia bacterium
CCGCGAAAGCCAGAAGGGCCGCGAGCGCGTGCTGGAGCTTGGCATAAGCCAGATAAGCGGCGGCAGCAAGACCAGCGTCGGCGGCTACGCCGAGGGTACGCTCGAGGGCGACGACGTGACCGAACAGTTTGACGTGAGCGACACGAGAACGCTCGACGAGGTCGTCCGCTGGCTGATGGAAAACGGGCATATCCCCTCCTTCTGCACCGCCTGCTACCGCGAGGGCCGCACCGGCGACCGCTTCATGACGCTGTGCAAAAACGGGCAGATACTCAACTGCTGCCACCCCAACGCGCTGATGACGCTCAAGGAATACCTCATGGATTACGCCTCGCCCGAAACCCGCGCCATAGGCGAAAGGCTCATCGCCGAGGAAATCGAAAAGGTCACGAACCCCAAGGTCAAGGAGATTGCCAAGCGCAACCTTATCGACATAGAAAACGGAAAACGAGATTTCAGATTTTAGGAGGATTTGCATGGCTACCTACCGCAACGGAACCCCCCTTCTCGACGCCGACGGCAGCGTCGTCCACTGCCACGGAGCGGGCGTGCTGCTCCATGACGGCTGGTATTATCTGTTCGGCGAGGACCGCCGCGGCGACAACCGCGTTTCCTGCTACCGCAGCAAGGATCTTGTGAGCTGGGAGTTTAGGAACACCGTACTCACCCTCGCCGCCAAAACGGCGCGTCACTACGTCCGCACCGATTTGCACCTTGCAGGCCGCGGGCTCAGGCACGACGGCCTTCCCGAGGTTGGCCCGCGCGGCGCGAACATCGAACGCCCGAAGGTGCTTTACTGTGAAAAAACCGGCAAATTCGTCATGTGGATGCACTTTGAAAACGGGCGCGACTACAACGCGGCCCGCTGCGCCGTCGCCGTGTGCGACACTGTGGACGGCGACTACACCTACCTCGGCAGCTTCAACCCGGTTGGCAATATGTCCCGCGACTGCACCCTTTTCAAGGACGACGACGGCACGGCCTACTTTATATCGTCCTCGCGCGACAACGCCGATATGATAATCTACCGACTGAGCGACGACTACCTCTCGGTGGACGAGCAGGTCAAAACGCTTTGGCCCGGGCAGTACCGCGAGGCCCCGGTTCTGTTTAAGCGCGGCGGGCGATACTTCATGCTGACGAGCGAATGTACCGGTTGGAACCCCAATCAGGGCGGCTACGCCGTGGCGCGCTCCATCGACGGCCGCTGGAGCTCAATCCGCCCCTTCGGCGGGCCGACCACCTTCAACACGCAGCCCACGGCCGTGGCGGAGGCCGGCGGCTCCCTGCTTTACATAGGCGACCGCTGGGATCCTTCGGACTACTTCAATTCCCGCATAATTATACTGCCCCTCTCCTTCCCCGACGAGGACGTCTGCGAGGTCGAGTGGGCCGACGAGGTCGATATTTCGCCCGAGGGCGTCAAAACGTCGTCGCAGGAAAAAGCCCTTGTGCGCATAATGCTCCACGATAAGACGAACTACGTCGCGAGCGACGGCTATAACGTGTTCGCCGGCAGGCTCGGCTACGCCAACAAAAGCCTGCTGTGGCGGCGCGAGGACGCCGACGGCGGCTTTGTGCTGCGCCACGCCGAAAGCGGACGTTGCCTCAGCGGCGACGGCATTATGGCCGAATACAGCGCGGACGAGCCGCGCCTTGTGTGGCGGGCCGACGCCTTTGAAAAAAGCGGCCTTTTGATAAACCAATATAGCGGAAAATCCTTCATGGTGTTTGGCCGCAGAGTCGTTTTGGCCGACCCCGACGAACGCTTCGGCGGCTACCGCCTTGTGACGGATTATTAAAATATACTGATTTGCGGGGGAGCTTGCCGCTCCCCCGCCTTTATTTTTACTTGACAATTATGTGAATAAGAGGTATAATATAGTAAAATATGCCAGGAGGGATCATTATGAAAAAAATTTTCGGAATCGTAATCAGCATTATCGGCATACTTGCGGGCATTGCTTCCATCGCCGCGGGCGTGAGCTTCGCGGTCTCGCCCTCGGGCTCACGCTCCACCAAGGATCCCCGGCACGCGGTCTTTGGCGCGGATTTTTACACCTACCAGTACGAGGCCACCGAATATGCGGCCTATAACGCCGGGGCCACCGCCAAAACCGTCGGCGACATGAGCGAAAAGCTGGCGCTTTACGCCGGATCGGCCTTTATTCTGGCCGGTGTGCTGACGGTGCTACACTACGGAAACAGGTGTGCGGAGCTCTGCTTGTCCGATAAGGCTGAAGCAGTCCTTCCCGAGGCCGCAGAAGAAGGCGCCAACGAGGCCGAAGCTGCTCCCGCCATGCTGGAAGCCGACTGGGCCGGTGAAGAAGGGGCCGACGCGGAAGCCGGCGAGCCGGAAGCGGAGGCCGAGACCGCAGGGGAGCCTGTTCCTGAACTCCCTCCGGAGGAAAAGCCGGAGGAATAATTGCATAGCCGCAAAAAACGGAGGCAGATTGCTGCCTCCGTTTTTCGTTCCTTCATCTCAATCCGACATCGGCGGGACGTCGGCCTCCTCCGCATATAGCGCGCCGCGTGTGCCGGGAGCGTCGTGAACAGTCACATTGGGGCAGCCCTCAAAAATGCTCCCCGCCATGGTCGCAAGACTTGCAGAGATAATTTTTTCATGCTTTTCTGCCCTTTCATCTGTATTTATAGTTTATACTAATCCCCAATTAAAATCAGACATTTGCGACGGCCTTTTCCGCGCCATGCGGCGTCATCGGCCTTGACAATACATACAGTATTGCCTGCGGCCTCTTCCTTGCCTGACACGAAAAATTCTCGCCGCTCGGTGTCTGATTTTAATTAAGGATTAGTATTA
>CANRER010000176.1 GCA_947629615.1 uncultured Clostridia bacterium
TTATAACAGATATTTTGAATTCCGGCGAGTACTTTCTAAAAATTTGTCCCTTTTTTGCCATAAAAATATGCACCTCCAAAAGTGTCTAACTTTTGGGGTGCATATCAACGAGCGGATTTTCTGCATTTTATGCCCTTGAACTACGAACGAAAATCACCGCTCGGCGTACCTATGTACGCCGTCGGGAGTGCTTGCTCGTCGGCTAAAGCCTCCTGCGCGAGCTGATTTTCGTTCGTTCTGCACGATTTTTTCTGCCGGCCCGTACTGTTTATTTACATTGTATAAAAATTGATATAAAAAAAGAGGATATAATATGAAAAAAATTTTATTTGTGAACACCTGCGTCCGCGAAGGGTCGCGAACGCTGCGGCTTGCGCGGAGGCTGCTCGCGAGCCTCGGCGGCGAGATCTGCGAAATCCGCCCGGATTTGTGCGGCTTAAGCCCGCTGTGCGAGGGTTCGCTTCTCCGTCGCGAGGAACTGACCGCCTCGGGGGATTTTTCCGCCCCGGAGCTTGAGGCGGCTCGCGCCTTCGCCGACGCGGACATAATCGTGATAGCCGCGCCGTACTGGGATTTGTCGTTCCCCGCGCTGTTAAAGATATATCTCGAAAACGTAACAGTTTGCGGAGTGACCTTCCGCTACGGGGAGGACGGCGTTCCCAAGGGGCTGTGCCGCGCGGAAAAGCTTTTTTACGTGACGACCTCCGGCGGGCCTATCGTGCGCAACATGGGCTTTGAATACGTGGACGCGCTCGCCAAGGGCTTTTACGGCATAAGGGAAACGCGCTTCATATCGGCCGAGGGGCTCGACATTTGGGGCGCGGACGCGGAAGCGCTGCTCGACGGGGCCGCGAGGGCCGCCGGGCTTTGACGCGGGCTTTGGCGAGCGGAAAAATTCTCCTAAAGCGGCAAAAATCGCCGGGACTTTGGCCGCGGCGGCCCCATTGCGCTTATAAAATTTACCACGGATAAAATTTTTGCCTTCGCAGATACTACCATAGTAATATCGCAGCAAAAAGGAGAATTTCATATATGAAAGCAACAGGTATAGTCAGGAGGATAGACGACCTGGGAAGGGTAGTCATTCCAAAGGAAATACGCCGAACCCTCCGCATACGCGAGGGCGACCCGCTGGAAATCTTCACCGAGCGGGACGGCGAGGTAATTTTTAAGAAATACTCGCCCATCGGCGAGCTTGGCGACTTCGCCTCGGAATATGCGGAAACTCTGTCGAAAACCAGCGGCAACCCGGTGCTGATAACCGATAAGGACAACGTTATCGCGGTATCGGGCGCGCCCCGCAAGGAGCTTCAGGAAAAGCGCATAAGCGACAAGCTTGAAAGACTGATGGACGAAAAGCGGATTTTTGTTATGGAGCCCGGCGGAAGCGACCCCGTGCCGATTGTGGAGGGGGCCGACAAGTACTACGCGGGCGTTATGGCGCCCATTATCAGCGAGGGCGACACCATCGGTACTGTCGTAATGATAACCGATCTCACCGGCGACGGCATGGGGGAGGTAGAGGAAAAGCTCTGCCAAAGCGCTGCCGGGTTTCTTGGCAAGCATATGGAAGCATAGGCTTTAGGCAAAAAATGTGGGCGCCGGCCCGCATTTTTTTTGGCAAAAGCCTTGATAAACGGCCTAAAATATGGTACAATATTTTAAATACATATACTATATTTCAATGGCGAGATAAAGAAACGGAGGACACACAATGTTCACAGCGGAACTTAAAAGCGCCGGCGCGTACCTTTGCGGCGGCAAAATAATCGACGCGAAGGACGCGCCCGAGGGCTTCCCCTCGCCCGAGGCCGCCCGCGAAGGCACCATGGCCTATAAGATAATGCGGGCTCACTCGACGGGCGGCGAAAAAATGAGGATAAAATTTGACGCCCTCATCTCGCATGACATAACCTACGTAGGCATAATCCAAACGGCGCGGGGCAGCGGGCTTAAGGAATTTCCCCTCCCCTACGCGATGACAAACTGCCACAACAGCCTTTGCGCCGTGGGCGGCACCATAAACGAGGACGACCATGTGTTCGGCCTCAGTGCGGCCAAAAAGTACGGCGGCATCTACGTGCCCGCAAATCAGGCCGTTATCCACCAGTACGCCCGCGAGATGATGAGCGGCGTGGGGAAAATGATACTCGGCTCCGACAGCCACACCCGCTACGGCGCGCTCGGCACGATGGGCGTCGGCGAGGGCGGGCCGGAGCTTGTGAAGCAGCTTCTTAACAACACCTACGACGTCGCCGCCCCCGAGGTGGTTCTCGTGTATCTCGAGGGCGCGCCAAAAAAGGGCGTCGGCCCGCAGGACGTGGCTCTCGCCCTCGTCGGCGACACCTTTAAGGACGGCTTTGTGAAGAACCGCGTGCTGGAGTTCACCGGTCCCGGCGTGGGCAGCCTTTCGATGGACTTCCGCATAGGCATAGACGTTATGACGACCGAAACCACCTGCCTTTCGTCCATTTGGCATACCGACGAGAAGGTCGAGGAATTTTACAAAATTCACGGCCGCGCCGGCGATTATAAGGAGCTGCGCCCCGACGAGAACGCCTACTACGACCGCGTGATAAGGATAGACCTTTCAAAAATCGAGAGCATGGTCGCCATGCCCTTCCACCCCTCCAACGCCTTCACCGTTCACGAGCTTCAGCAAAACGCCGGCGACATATTGCGCGAAATCGAGCTGAAGGCCGCCGAGCAGTTCGGCCCCAAGGTGCGCTTTAACCTGACGGATAAGCTCGTTGACGGCAAG
>CANRER010000177.1 GCA_947629615.1 uncultured Clostridia bacterium
GCGTTGGTTCTTGTAATTATCGGCGCGCTCAACTGGGGCAGCATCGGCCTGTTCGGCGTTGACCTCGTGGCCACCCTTTTCGGCGGCCAAGCGTCGATTATCAGCCGTATAATCTATACCCTTGTGGCGTTGGGCGGCCTTTGGTCGATAACGCTCCTGTTCAAGGAGAAAATCCCCGTCAGGGATAACGGCTGATTGCCCCGCGTTAAAACGTAAAAACGTAAACGCAAAAGAAAAGAAGCCCGTCGGGGCTTCTTTTTTTGTAAAATGCGAATTTTTTGTTTCCTCCGATACGCGTCCGCGTCGCGGCGGTAGATGTTTCGCGCACGAAGCATGAGCGAAACACCGACCGCCCCGCAATAGAGCGACTCTATCAGCCGGGAGGCCAAGCGAGGCTTCTGCCGCCGAGCATATGAAAATGCAGGTGCTTCACGGTTTGGCCGCCGTCCTCGCCGCAGTTATTGACAATGCGGTAGCCGCCCTCGGCAATTCCCTCCAAAGCGGCAATCTCCTTCGCGGCGAGGAAAATATCGCTCACGACGGAGGCGTTTTCGGCTGTGAGGTCGTTAGCCGAGGCGATATGCTCCTTCGGCACGATGAGAACGTGCGTCGGGGCCTCGGGGCTGATGTCGCGGAAGGCGTAGACCTTATCGTTCTCGTAAACCTTCGCCGAGGGTATCTCCCCGGCGATTATTTTGCAAAAAAGGCAGTCCATAAGCTCACTCCTTTATTTTATCTGACCGGCGACAATATCGTCCACCCTTGCGAGAGCGTCGTCCACCTTGCTCGCGTCGGAGCCGCCGCCCTGAGCCATATCGGGCTTGCCGCCGCCCTTGCCGCCGGCGACGGCGGTAATTTCTTTAATTATTGCGCCGCAGTGAACGCCCTCGGCCACGGCCTCCTTCGAGGCCATCGCCACAAAGGTTATCTTGCCGCCGGTATACGCGGCCAGCACGGCGACGCTCATGGGGACCTCGGCCTTGATTTTGTCGGCCATAGACTTCAGCTCGTCCACGCTCATGCCGTCGAGCTGGACCGTGAGCAGGCTTATCCCGCCCACGTGCTTTACCCCCGCCATGATGTTGTTGACCTTGGCGGCGGCCATTTTTTCCTTGAACGACTCTATCTGCCGCTCCATTTCGCGGCATTGAGCCATCACGCTTTCGGCGCGGCGGTCTATCTCGCGCACCTGATTGGTCTTGAGCGCGGCGGCTGTGCTTTCGATAAGAGCGTCGCTGCTTTCGATATACTTAAGCACGCCCTCGCCCGTGATGGCCTCGATGCGCCTCACGCCGGCGGCCACGCCGCCCTCGGACAGTATCTTAAACAGACCGGCCCGCGCGGTGTTCTTGAGATGCGTGCCGCCGCAGAACTCCACGCTGTAATCCCCGACGGAAACCACCCTTACAATTTCGCCGTACTTTTCGCCGAAAAGGGCGATTGCGCCAAGCTTTTTGGCCTCGTCTATCGGGAGCTCCCTGACCTCCACGTCGATGGCGTCGAGTATTTTTTCGTTCACTATCCGCTCGACGGTCTTAAGCTGCTCCGCCGTCATGGCCTCAAAGTGCGAGAAGTCGAAGCGGAGCCTGTCGGCTGTTACAAGGGAGCCCGCCTGCGCCACATGGGCGCCCAGAACGTCGCGCAGAGCTTTATCCAAAAGGTGAGTGGCCGTATGGTTGCGGCAAACGGCGGCGCGGGTTTTCGCGTCCACCTGAAGAGTCGCCCCGTCGCCGAGGCTGAAGCTCCCGCGCTTGACGGCGACCTCGTGAAGGTACAGCCCGTCGCCGGTTTTGGTGGTGTTTATGACCTCGGCCGCGGCGGAGGCGTTGTATATCACGCCGACGTCGCCGACCTGACCGCCCATTTCGGCGTAAAACGGTGTTTTTTCGGCGACGAGATAGCCCTTTTCGCCCTCGCTTATCTCCGCGCTGACCTCGCCCTCGGAAACTATGCCCACGATTTTGGAGTCGGCCTCGAGCGCGTCGTAGCCCACAAACTCGGTGGCGGAAGCGTCCTCAAACTCGAAAACGCCGTCGGCGTCCCAGCTGGAGCCGTCCTTGCGGGCGGCCTTGGCGGCGGCCTTTTGCTCGTCCATGGCGAGATTGAAGCCCTCAACGTCCACGCCGAGGCCCTTTTCGCGGGCCATCTCGACGGTTAAATCGAGCGGGAAGCCGTAGGTGTCGTGCAGCTTGAAGGCCTCGGCCCCGCTGAGCTCGGCGCGGCCCTCGGAGAGCGCGTCGTCGATATATTTATCCAGCACGGCTATGCCGCCCTCGATGGTGGCGTCGAAGCGTTCCTCCTCCTTTTCGATTATGCGCTTGATATACTCGCGCTTTTCCGCAAGCTCGGGATAGGCCTGCTTCGAGGCGTCGATAACGGTATCGGCCACCTCGAAAAGGAAGCGGCGGTCTATGCCGAGCAGCTTGCCATGGCGGGCGGCGCGGCGCAGCAGGCGGCGCAGCACGTAGCCGCGCCCCTCGTTCGAGGGGATAACCCCGTCGCTCACCATCATGACGGTGGAGCGGATATGGTCGGTTATCACGCGGAGGGAAACGTCAGTCTTTTCGTCCTTTTTATACTCAACCCCCGCGACGGAGCAGATGTGGCGCATAACGTCCTGCACGGTATCGACCTCGAAAAGGTTATCCACGCCCTGCATGACGACGGCCAAACGTTCGAGGCCCATGCCGGTGTCGATATTGGGGTGGTCGAGGGGGTTGTAATTGCCCTGCTCGTCCTTGT
>CANRER010000178.1 GCA_947629615.1 uncultured Clostridia bacterium
CCGCAAGGCTGAGAAAGGCTTCGCCTTAACTCTTATAACCTGATCAGAGTAATTTCTGCGTAGGAAAATGTGTGAAATTTTCGTTTTTCATTGTTTTTCGCCGCGGAGCTTATTCCGCGGCATTTCTTCTGACTACATATTGAAAGGAACGACATAAATGAACGAAAAGCAACCCGAGGCAAGCATAGCCATTCAGTGCCTTCCCAAGGTGGAGGGCGAGGAGGTTATCCGGGTGGTGGACAAGGTTATCGAATACATCAAGTCCACCGGCCTCAACACCTTTGTCGGCCCCTTTGAAACCACCGTCGAAGGCGATTACGACACGCTTATGGACATCGTTAAGGAGTGCCAGCTTATCTGTATACGCGAGGGCGCGCCCTCGGTGTCGAGCTACGTTAAGATTGCGCTCAACCCCAAGGCAGGTGTGTGGACCATTGACAAAAAAACCGCGAAGCATCATCGCTAAGCTCTGCCCGTTTATTTTTCTCGCCCTTTTGCTCGCCGTGTGGGAGGGCGTGTGCCGCGCGGGGCTTGTACGGGAGTTCATGCTCCCTTCGCCGACGAAGGTCTTTAAGGCCCTTGTGTCGGAGGCGCCGACGCTGCTTTCGCACAGCCGCGTTACGCTGCTTGAGGCGGCGGCGGGGCTGGGGCTGAGCATAGCGGCGGCCCTTGTGCTGGCCGTGCTGATGGACCGCTTCACGCTGCTTTACGAGGCGGGCTACCCGCTCGCCGTCGTTACGCAGACGATACCCACCGTGGCTATCGCGCCGCTTTTGGTGCTGTGGTTCGGCTACGGCATGGCGCCTAGAGGCGTGCTGATTTTTGTGGCCTGCTTTTTCCCCATGCTGATTGCCCTTCTGGGCGGCTTCAAAACCGCCGACCCGGGCGTGCTGCGGCTTTACCGCTCGATGGGGGCGGGCTATATGCGCGTTCTGTGGGACGTTAAGCTGCCCTACGCGCTCGACAGCTTCTTTTCCGGGCTGCGGATTTCGGTTTCGTACTCCGTTATCGGGGCCGTAATATCGGAATGGCTCGGCGGCAGCGGCGGACTCGGCGTGTACATGACGAGGGTGCGCAAGTCCTTCGCCTTCGACAAAATGTTCGCCGTCATTATCGTCACAAGCGCGGTCAGCCTTGTGCTGATTAAGCTTGTGGACGTTATCCACGCGGCTGTAATGCCGTGGAAAAAATACGAAAAAAATTAAAGGAGAAACATCATGACTGTAAAAAAGCTTATCTGCCTGCTCGCCGCGGGCTCTATAGCCGCGCTTTCCGGCTGCGGCGCGAATACGAATACGGCTCCCGATAACGCCGCGGACGGCGAAAACGCCGCCCCAAAGACCGAAAAGGTAACTCTTGTTCTTGACTGGACGCCAAACACGAACCACACCGGCATATACGTTGCCGACGCGCTCGGCTACTACGACGAGGCCGGTATCGACCTTGAAATCGTTCAGCCCCCCGAGGACGGCGCCGAGGCGCTTGTCGCAAGCGGCAAGGCTCAGTTCGGCATCGGCTTTCAAGATACCATCGCCGCGTCCTACACGTCTGACACTCCGCTCCCCGTGACGAGCGTCGCCGCGATAATCAACCACAACACCAGCGGCATAATTTCCCGTGCGGACAAGGGCATCGACAGCTTCGCCAAGCTTGAGGGCCACACCTATGCCACTTGGGACAGCCCCATAGAGCAGAACGTCATCAAAGCGGCTATGGAGGCCGAGGGCGGCGACTTCGGCAAGGTCGAGCTTGTTTCCACCACAGTTACCGACGTTATGGCCGCGCTTCAAACCGACCTTATCGACAGCGTTTGGGTATACGAGGGCTGGGACGTAGCCAAGGCCAAGGTCGAGGGCGTGGAATACAACTACCTCGACTTCGCCAAGAGCAACCCTGTACTCGACTACTATTCGCCCACGATAATCACGAATAACGACCTTATCGAAAACAATCCCGACCTCGTTCGCTCCTTCCTCGCCGCCACGAAGAAGGGCTACGAATACTGCGTCGCAAACCCCGAGGAGGCCGGCAATATCCTCTGCGAGGCCGTGCCGGAGCTTGACAAGGCCCTTGTGCAGGAGAGCATGAGGTTCCTCGCCACGGCCTATATCGGCGACGGCGAAAGCTGGGGCCGAATTGACGACACCCGCTGGAAGGGCTTTTACGATTGGCTCTACGACAACGGTCTTATCGAAAAGGAGCTCGGCTCCTTCGGCTACACCAACGAGTTCCTTGACTGATATGGAGGCCGTGCTTAAAGCGGAGGGCATAGCTAAGGCCTACGAGGGCCGCCGCGTGCTTTCCGACATAAACGTTACGCTCGGCAAAGGGGAAACCGTCTGCCTTTTAGGCGTTAGCGGAATAGGCAAAACCACACTTTTCAACATTCTTTCGGGCCTCGAGGCTCCCGACAGCGGCCGCGTATTATTAATGGGCGAGGACGTGACGGGGAAAAGCGGGCTTGTGGGCTATATGCAGCAAAACGATCTCCTGCTGCCTTTTAAGTCCATAGCCGACAATGTGATAATACCGCTCCTGCTCCGAGGCGAAAAGAAAAAATCGGCCATTAAAAAAGCGCTCGCGCTCTTTCCGGAGTTCGGGCTCGAGGGCATGGAAAATTATTATCCGGCCCAGCTTTCCGGCGGTATGCGTCAGCGCGCGGCTTTGTTGAGGAGTTTTTTCTACTCCTCGGAGGTTCTCCTGATGGACGAGCCATTCAGCGCCCTCGACGCTATA
>CANRER010000179.1 GCA_947629615.1 uncultured Clostridia bacterium
GGGGATGGGATTTGAACCACATGACCTTCGGGTTATGAGCCCGACGAGCTACCAAACTGCTCCACCCCGCGATATTGGAACGGAAATCTCCGAACACTGTTATTATAGCACAAGCGGCGTGGAATGTCAATAGTTTTTGCAAATTTTTATTTTCGGCATTTTTGTACGTTTTTTTCGGCGGATATTGACAAAAGATTTATGGGAGAATATAATTAATGCGGCGATATAAAGCCCGAAGGGAGGCGAAGCTATGGAAGGCCGAGCGTACATCGCGATAGATTTGAAATCGTTTTACGCGTCCGTGGAGTGCGTGGAGCGCGGGCTTGACCCCTTGCACACCAACCTTGTGGTGGCCGACGCGGGCCGCACCGAAAAAACAATCTGCCTCGCGGTTTCGCCGTCGCTTAAAGCCCTCGGCATACCGGGCAGGGCAAGGCTTTTCGAGGTAGTCCAAAGGGTGGACGCGGTGAACGCGCAGCGCAAAAGGCGCGCTCCCAACGGACTTTTTGACGGCAAGTCCTGCGACGAAAGGGAGCTTAAGGCCTCGAACCGGTTGGCGATTGACTATATCACCGCCACGCCGAGAATGTCGCTTTATATTGACTACAGTACGAAAATATACGAAATTTATCTTAAATATGTCGCTCCTGAGGATATTCACGTTTATTCGATAGACGAGGTTTTCATCGACGCTACGGCGTACCTTAACACCTACGGCCTTACGGCCCGCGAGCTTGCGACGAAGATGATTCTCGACGTGTTAAAAACCACCGACATAACGGCCACGGCGGGCATAGGCGCCAATCTTTACCTCGCCAAGGTGGCAATGGACATCCGTGCGAAGCACATACCCGCCGACAAAAACGGCGTGCGAATAGCCGAACTGGACGAAATGAGCTATCGCCGCTCCCTGTGGACGCACAGGCCGCTGACGGATTTCTGGCGCGTGGGAAAGGGCTACGCGAAAAAGCTTGAGGAACACGGTATGTTCACTATGGGCGATGTGGCGCGCTGTTCCGTCGGAGGGCCGAAGGACTACTACAACGAGGAGCTTTTGTACAAGCTGTTCGGCGTGAACGCCGAGCTGCTGATTGACCACGCATGGGGCTGGGAGCCCTGCACCATCGCCGAAATAAAGGCCTACCGCCCGGCAACGAACAGTCTAAGCTCGGGGCAGGTGCTGAAATCGCCTTATCCCTGCGCGAAGGCGAAGCTTGTCGTTCGGGAAATGGCGGAGCTTATGGCTCTTGACCTCGCGGACAAGGGCCTTGTCACGGACCAGCTTGTGCTGACCGTGGGCTACGATGTGGAAAACTTGAAAAACGAGAGTATTCGCCGAGCCTACAGCGGCGGCATAACCACCGACGGCTATGGCCGCAAGGTGCCGAAGCACGCGCACGGCAGCGCCAACTTGGGCCGCAGCACCTCCTCGGGCAAGCTGATAGCCAAAACCGCGACGGAGCTGTTCGAGCGCATCGTTGACGCAAATTTGCTTGTGCGCCGGCTGACGCTGGAGGCAAGCCATGTCATCAGCGAGGCGCAGGCCGCAGAAAGTCCTGAATGCGAACAGCTCGACCTGCTGACCGACCCGGCCGAGGCCGAAGCGGCGCGGCTGCGCGAGGCCGAGGAGCAGCGGCGCGAGAAAAATATGCAGCAGGCGATACTTTCGATTAAGAAAAAATACGGCAAAAACGCCGTTTTGAAGGGTTCCGATCTTGAGGAGGGCGCCACCGCCATCGAGCGCAACGAGCAGATAGGCGGGCATAAATCATAGGAGGGTATGATATGGAAAAACAAAGGGTAATAATGATGTGCGGGAAAATATGCAGCGGGAAAACCACCTACGCCCAAAGGCTGCGCGTCGAGCGCGGCGCGGCGCTGCTTTCCGTAGACGAGATAACGCTCGCGCTTTTCGGCCTTTATGTCGGCAAAAAGCACGACGAATACGTAGAGAAAACCGAAAGATACCTTTATAATAAATCCCTCGAAATACTTGAAATCGGCAAGGACGTTATCCTTGACTGGGGCTTCTGGACGCGGGAGGAGCGCCGCTATGCGAGGGAGTTTTATCGGAGCCGCGGCTTTAACTGTGAACTGCATTATATCGACATAGACGACGATGTTTGGCATGAGCGGCTGGAAAAGCGCAACCGAGAGGTCGAGGCGGGGAGGCTTCTCGCCTACCCTGTGGACGAAAACCTCGCCGCCAAATTTGCGTCGATATTCGAGGCCCCCGCCAAAGCGGAGATAGATGTTCTTGTCGGCGCGGGAGGAGAAACGGTATGACTGACGACGAACGCCGCTACGACGATATAATAAACCTGCCGCACCACGTTTCCGCCACGCGCCCGCATATGCCCTTGGCGGACAGGGCGGCGCAATTTTCGGCCTTTGCCGCGCTGACAGGCCACGGCGCGGCCATAACCGAAACCGCCCGCCTGACCGACAGGAAAATCGAGCTTGACGAGTACGAAAAGGCCGTCCTCGACATGAAGCAGCAGATACTGAAGGCCGCCGACGCGCCCGAGGTTTCGGTGACATATTTCGTGCCGGACGAAAAAAAGAGCGGCGGCAGATATGCCACCGCCAAGGGAAGGCTTGAAAAAATCGACGAATACGGCCGCTCTCTCGTGCTGAGCGGCGGGGTACGGATACCGTTCGACGACGTTTTCGACATGGAAAGCGAGCTGTTCGGGAATTTATTTTAATATAAATTT
>CANRER010000180.1 GCA_947629615.1 uncultured Clostridia bacterium
CTGCAAATCGGCGAGGCCTCGCGCGTCGCGCCGGTGGATAAGTTCAGCGTCGTTATCACGCTGATAATGGCGGCGGTTTTCCTGCACGAAAGAATAACGCTCAAATCGGCGGCGGGCTGTGTACTCATCGCCGCCGGAACCCTGCTTATGGTATTATAAAGGAAGAAAGCTATGATATATCTCGACAACAGCGCAACTACCTTCCCCGCGCCCGAGGTCGTCCGTGAGGTGGCCGAAACAATGACGCTTTTCCCCGGCAATCCGTCCAGCCGCCACCGCTTCGGGGTCGAGGCCGCGAAAAAATTGGCCGGCTGCCGCGAAAGGCTCGCCGCCGTCATGGGCGTTCTGCCCGAGGAGGTGTGCTTCACCTCCGGCGGCACCGAAAGCGACAACATAGCCGTGCTGGGCGGCGCGAACATAAAAAAGGGCAGGCGCGTCGTCACCACCGCCGTGGAACACCCCGCCGTGCTCGAGTGCATGAAACGCCTCGAGGCGCAGGGCTTCGAGGTTTTATATCTCGCCCCCGGCCCCGACGGCGTTGTGCCTCTTTCGGCCTTCCGCGAGGCCATAAACGCCGATACCTGCCTTGTGTCGGTTATGACCGTGAACAACGAAACAGGGGCCATAATGCCCGTGGATAAGCTGAAGCCCATAATGGCCAAGGCCGCTCCCCGCGCCCTGCTCCACACCGACGCGGTGCAGGCCTTCGGCCACGTGCCGGTGCATTTTGCCCGTTGGGGAGTGGATATGGCGAGCGTCAGCGGCCACAAGCTCCACGGACCGCGCGGTGTGGGCGCACTGTATGTCCGAAAGGGAACCGTGCTAAGGACTCCCGTCCTCGGCGGAGGGCAGGAGCGCGGCCTAAGAAGCGGCACCGAAAACCTCCCCGGCATAGCCGGCCTCGCCCTCGCCGCCGAGCTTATGGACGGGGGAGCGGAGCGCGCGGCGGAGCTTAAGGCCCGCCTTATGGAGGGGCTTTTGAGTATCCCCGGCGCGGTGCATAACGGCGGCGAAAACGAAAGCCCCTATATCCTCAACGTGTCGTTCGAGGGCCTTCGCAGCGAAGTGATGCTGACCGCGCTGAACGCCGCCGGAATCTGCGTTTCCAGCGGCAGCGCCTGCGCGGGGGCCAAGTCCGGCGGCAGCCATGTGCTTAAAGCTATGGGCGCGATGGCCGATAACGCCGTCCGCTTCAGCCTGTCGCGCTATAATACCGCCGCCGAGATCGACGCCGCCTCCGCCGCCGCACGTTCCGCCGCCGAAAAATGGCGGAGGTAGGGTTGGTGAGAATTTAAGATAGCGCACCCAGACTTGCCTTCTCCCGGGGGAGAAGGTGTCACGAGCCTTTAGGCGAGTGACTGATGAGGGGAGTTTTGCGCGGGCAGCCCCTCATCAGTCGGCTGCGCCGACAGCTTCCCCCAAGGGGGAAGCCAAGATTAATGCGCCGCCACAAAAGCAATCCCGTATAAAGAGCGCACGCAGTCTTGCCTTCTCCCGGGGGAGAAGGTGTCACGAGCCTTTAGGCGAGTGACGGATGAGGGGGATTTTGCGCGGGTAACCCCTCATCAGTCGGCTGCGCCGACAGCTTCCCCCAAGGGGAAAGCCAAAACAAATGCGCCGCCACAAAAGCTGCGATATGGGTGGGGTGAAAATGAGTAAGTTTCATAGCAAAGAGCTGAAGCCTATTTCCAGAACGCTCAGGAAAAACATGACGGAAGAAGAACGGCGGCTGTGGTACGTTTTCCTTAAAAATCTGCCCGTTACCGTTCATCGGCAAAAGGTTTTCGGAAAGTATGTGCTCGATTTTTACTGCGCCTCGGCGAAAACCGCCATAGAGCTTGACGGCAGTCAGCACTACTACGGAAAAACTAAAGAAACGGATAAGGAAAGAGATTTGTATCTTAATAAAAACGGGATAAAGGTGCTAAGATATTCAAATTACGAGGTAAATAACAGCTTCCAAAGCGTTTGTGATGATATATACAAAAAACTGATAGCAGAGAGCAATATGAAAGGAAAACCCGAATGAAAGAAATAATCCTCATAAAATACGGAGAAATCATTCTCAAGGGGCTCAACCGAGGCCGCTTCGAGGATTTGCTCGTCAGGAACATAAAAAAGGCTTTGCCGAAGGAATGCCTCGCCGACGTGCGCAGGTCGCAGGCGATAACCTATGTGGAGCCCGCCGAGGGGGCCGACGCGGACGAAATAATCGAGCGGCTGAAAAAGGTGTTCGGCATAGTGTTCATCGCCCGCGCGGGCGTTTTTCCCAAGGACATGGACGTTATCCTGCGGGAGGGGGCGGAATACCTCGCCCCATATTTGGAGGCCGTGGACACCTTTAAGGTGGAGGCCAAGCGCAGCGACAAAAAATTCCCATTCGATTCCCCCGCCATCAGCCGCGAAATGGGCGCGGCCGCGCTGCGCCGCTGCCCGCACCTCAGAGTGAACGTCACCGCGCCGGATACCGTTGTCCGCGTGGAAATCCGCGACAGCGAGGCCTATGTCTACGCCGATTCCGCCCGCGTCAGCGGCCCCGGCGGTATGCCTACGGGCAGCAACGGCAGAGCCACGCTGCTGCTCAGCGGCGGCATCGACAGCCCGGTGGCCGGCTACATGATGGCCAAGCGCGGGGTGGAGCTGAACGCCGTCCACTTTTTCAGCCCGCCCTATACGAGCGACCTCGCAAAGGATA
>CANRER010000181.1 GCA_947629615.1 uncultured Clostridia bacterium
CCTCCTATAACAGTGAAACCGGTAAAATGGACGAAATTTTTAAGGCATGGGACAGCGAGACCGTGAATACCACAAAGTCCACCCCCGCGCTGACGGCTGATATTCTAGGCGACTGGCGCGAGGAGCTGATAGCCGTGCGCGAGGACTACAAGGCACTGAGAGTTTTCGTCAGTCCGATTTATACCGAAAACAAAGTATACACCCTTATGCACGACTCTCAGTACCGCCAGTCGATTGCATGGGAGCACCAGTATTATAACCAACCGCCTCATATAGGCTTTTATCTCAGCGGGGACAATGACCAGTATGACGAGCGCAAAAAAAAGCCCCATATCACACCCGTGAAGTATGACCCAATGCCTTACGACGCGGCTGTACGCGTAGATAACGGCGTGCTTGAGCCACCTAAGGTTCAGGATGAGCACAACATCATAGACCTTGACGGCGACTACTTCCATTCCGCCGAAATAATCTCGTGGCAGGGCGGCGGCAGAACCGTTGGGAATACCACTCTCACCGTTTCAAATGGCCGCTACGCCTTCGCGGCGGGGGCGAACACGCGCCACAGCTCGATAAAGAACAGTTGGGGCCTTACCGCGTACGACGGAAAATTTATTTCTATGGCCGCAAACGGCGATGAAAGAACGGTCTACACCATATCCGGCCAAGGCGCGGCGCAAAGCGGCAGGCTGCATTACGACTTTTCCATGCCGAAGATGTATACCAACTATAACGCGGGGCTACGCGAGCGCGGCGGCGACGACGCGATGCTCCGAATAGGCGGCGATATAGCTCTGTTCTACGACCGCGAAACCACGTCGCTTCATTTCGACAGCGCGGACGGCGAACTCATACATACCTACGACGGCATGGACGATGCTCAACGCTGGACCGCACTTGACGCGGATATAGACGCTCTCGGCGGGAATGTGCGCCTCAAGCTCACCTTCCCCGACGGCAAGGTTTTTGAAAAGGACTGCACGGTTTCAAAACGCCCCATCGGCGATATTTCCTTTACCACATATTATTGGGGCTGCATACTGCTCGACAACGTATCCCTTACCTCCGACGACGCCAATTTGTGGCTTTCGGCGGAGGGCGGCAGCTTTGTGCCTCACGATTTCGAGCCTTTGAGCGGCAGATTTACCGCCGAATTTGACCTTACGCCCTACGAGGTAGCCGACGGCGTTATCGGCCTCGCGGGCGTCGCGGCGGCAGCGTACAACGGGCTGAACATATCCCTTCAGCTCGGCGGCGACAGTTTGCTCAGGGCGCGCAACGGCGGCGATTACATGGCGGCGGAGCAAATACGCTATTCGCCCAGCGAAAAATATCATATCTGTATTTACGTCAATACGCAAGCCAAGACCTACAGCGCGAGCGTGACCAACGGCGCGGGCAAAACCTACAGCCTCGCCGATAATTACGCCTTCCGCCCCGACGCTCCGGCGGCAGGCAGCCTAAACAAGCTTTACGCTCTTGGCGGCGACAAGGTTCCCGGCGGCAAATTCTCGGTTTCGTCCTTTAAGACGGGGCTTATTACGCCGGGCGTAACCGACGCTTATATCAGCGGGAACGACCTTACCGTCCGGGGCTTCGGCAAAATGACCGTCTGGGCCGCGATAGACGGCGGCTCGCCCTCTTACCGCCGCCTTACCTTTGGCGAAAACGACCAAGTAAAGACCCTCCCTCTCTCCGCGGACACCGCTTCCGTTGAGCTCTTCGTGTGGAATGACGGCCTCGCCCCACTGAATGTTCCTATTGTTGTAAATAAGTAAAAAAAGCTCCCCGTTTGGGGAGCTTTTGCTTTGCAAAGAACTATCTCTTGCTGAACTGAGGAGCGCGGCGGGCCGCTTTGAGGCCGTACTTCTTTCTTTCCTTCATTCTGGGGTCACGTGTAAGATAACCGGCCTGCTTAAGGATAGGACGGTAGGCTTCCTCGTCAACCTTGAGAAGGGCACGGGCGATACCGTGGCGGATAGCGCCGGCTTGGCCTGTAAAGCCGCCGCCCTTTACATTGCAGAGAACGTCGAAGCTACCCTCGGTTTTGGTGGCGACAAGGGGCTGGCGGAGAATAACCTTAAGGGTTTCGAGGCCGAAATACTCGTCGATGTCCCTGTTATTTATCTTTATTTCGCCGCTGCCGGGAACAAGGCGAACCCTGGCGACGGACTTCTTTCTTCTGCCTGTGCCGTAATACTGTGTTACTGCCATTATGCTCAACCTCCCTTACTTGATCTCCTGAGTCCAAGCCTCAGGCTTCTGTGCTTCGTGACGGTGTTCCGCGCCCTTATACACTCTGAGGCGAGTGAGAGCGGAGCGGCCGATGGTGGTATCGGGAAGCATTCCCTTAACGGCCATATACATGGCGCGGTCGCTTCTCTTTTCCATCATTTCCTTGGCTCTGACGGACTTGAGCCCGCCAACCCAGCCGCTGTGGCGGTAATACGTTTTCTGATTGAGCTTATTGCCCGTGAACACGGCCTTGTCGCAGTTGAGAATGATAACATGGTCGCCGCAGTCAACGTGGGGCGTATATGTGGGCTTCGTCTTGCCGCGCAGAATACTTGCGGCGGCGGCGGCCACGCGGCCAACGCTCTTGTCGGCGGCGTCGATGATGTACCATTTTCTCTGAACCTGACCGGCCTTTTCCATAGTGCTTTTCATGGAATAAAACCTCCTGTAAATT
>CANRER010000182.1 GCA_947629615.1 uncultured Clostridia bacterium
GACCATGATAAGCGCCCCATGCCCCGGGAAAAAGGCCGCCGTGAAAAAGCCGTAAATCGGCAGCTTGGCAGTGCAGCTCATGAAGGGCGTGAGAAGTATCGTCATCTTTCTGTCGCGGTTCGAGGGCAGGGTGCGGCTGGCCATAACGCCCGGCGCGGTGCAGCCGAAGCCAATCAGCATAGGCACTATGCTGCGCCCCGAAAGGCCGATTTTTCTGAGCAGCTTATCCATAACGAAGGCCACGCGGGCCATGTAGCCGCTGTCCTCCAGCAGCGAAAGAAAGAAGAACAGCGTCACGATTATCGGCACAAAGCTCAGCACTCCGCCGACGCCACCCAAAATCCCGTCCGTCACGAGCGAACGCAAAACCGGGCTGACGCCCGCCGCCGCGAGGCCGGCCGAGGCCGCGTCGGTCAGAAGGGAAAAGCCGGCCTCGAGAAGCTCCTGAAGGCGCGCGCCTATCACGTTGAAGGTGAGCCAAAACACCAGCGCCATTATGGCTATAAACGCCGGAAAGGCCGTGTATTTGCCGGTTAAAACCGCGTCTATCCGGCGGCTGCGCAGATGCTCGCGGCTTTCGCCGGGGCGGGTGACGGTTTCGGCGCAGAGCTTTTGTATAAACGAAAAGCGCATATCGGCAATGGCGGCGGCGCGGTCGAGGCCGCGCTCCTCCTCCATCTGGCATATAATATGCTCTATCATTTCCTTTTCGTTCTGCGAAAGGCGCAGGGCCTCGAACGTCATCGCGTCGCCCTCCACCAGCTTGGAGGCCGCGAAGCGCAGCGGCACTCCCGCCGCCGCGGCGTGGTCCTCGATCAGGTGCATTATGCCGTGCAGGCACCTATGCACCGCGCCGCCGTACTCGTCCTTGCCGCAAAAGTCCGTGCGGCGGGGACGCTCCTGATATTTCGCCACGTGCAGCGCGTGGCTCACAAGCTCGTCTATGCCCTCGTTTTTCGCGGCGGAGATGGGAACTACGGGTATGCCGAGCATTTCCTCCATTTCGTTAATGCGCACGCTGCCGCCGTTGCCGCGCATTTCGTCCATCATGTTGAGGGCCAGCACCATCGGAACGTCAAGCTCCATGAGCTGCATGGTCAGGTACAAATTCCGCTCTATGTTCGTGGCGTCGGCTATGTTGATTATGCCGGTGGGCTTTTCGTCCAGAATGAATCTGCGGGATACGATTTCCTCGCTGCTGTAGGGCGAAAGCGAGTATATCCCGGGCAGATCCGTCACCTCGGCCTCGTCGTGGCCCTTTATCGAGCCGCTTTTGCGGTCCACCGTAACGCCCGGGAAATTGCCGACGTGCTGGTTCGCGCCGGTGAGCTGGTTGAAAAGCGTGGTCTTGCCGCAGTTCTGATTGCCCGCCAAAGCAAAGGTCAGCATGCGGCCCTCGGGCAGAGGAGTTTCGCCCTTTTTCTCGTGGTAGCGGCCACCCTCGCCGAGGCCGGGGTGGTCGTGCTCGGCGGGGCGCACAACGTCGCGCCTTGTCAGCACCTGCCGCCTGCCTGTCTGCTTCACCTGTATTTTCTCGGCGTCGGCGAGGCGCAGCGTCAGCTCGTAGCCGTGTATGCGCAGCTCCACCGGGTCGCCCATCGGGGCGTATTTTATAACCGTCACCTCCGCCCCCGGTATAACTCCCATGTCGAGGAAGTGCTGGCGGAGGGCCCCTTCGCCGCCGACGCTCGTAATAACGGCGGTTTCGCCGGTTCCAAGCTCCTTTAAGGTCATTGTTTGTCAGCTCCTGTGTGTCGATAGTTTGGTTCCGATAAGATTATATCACTTCTTCCGACAAAATACAACCCCATGAGCAAATAATTCGTCCGAAGCAAAATAATGTTGACAAGCCCAACGAACGGTGGTAAAATAGAATAAAAGGAGGTATATTAAAATGAAAAAATTTCTTTCGATTATTCTCGCGCTGGCGATGACGCTGGCGGCGGTTCCGTCGCTCGCGGCGGAGGAGCCGACGGTTTACGTTGACGGCGCGGCCGTGCTCCCCGTGGACGTGAACGGCGAAAGCGCGGAGCCGTTCATCATCGACGGCTCTACCTACATTCCCGCCGAAGCGGCGGAGGCGGCCTTCGGGCTTAAGGTCAGCTTCGACGGCAAAGCCCGCGCCGTATTTGTCGGCGAAACGGCCGACGCGGAGGCCGGCGACGAAATCAGGCTTTACGTGAACGGCGAGCTTATCGCCCCGGCCGACGCGGCCGGCAAGCCCGCTCCGCCGCAAAACATAGGCGGAACGGTATTCCTGCCCTTACGCGCCGTGGCCGAGGCTCTCGGCAAGGACGTGAGCTGGGACGGGAACCGCCGCGCAGTCACTGTTACGACGCCAAACGACCTCGGCGGCAGGTTTTACACAATTAAAAACGTCGGCACCGGCAAGCTTCTCGCGGCGGTCGAGCTTTCGCACGAGAACAGCGCGGCGCTGACCACGGTCGAGGCCGACGAAAGCGACGAGGTATTCTGGCGTCTTGGCAAAATGGGCGGCAGCGTATACAACATATCCAACATGGCCTCGGGCAAGTCCATCGACGTGCCGAGCGCCTCGCGGGACGACGGCAAGGCGCTTATCATCTACACCACA
>CANRER010000183.1 GCA_947629615.1 uncultured Clostridia bacterium
CATTTATTAATTGTGGAATCCACGGGGCTTCGGTGTCGAGGTCGGTGGCTATAAGGTAGAACTTATCGCCGTAGCGGCTGCGCAACAAATAGGGGTCGCGCAGACCACGCGTGCCGAAAGTAGACGTAAGCACGGGCCAGTTGCCGTTGAGGTCTTTCCAGTGGTAGCCGTCCTCGCTGGTGGCCATGTGTATCTGAAGGTGCTCGGGGCTTTCGTTTACATTGCCGCGGAAATAAACGTAAAGGTAGGCCGCCATGTCCTCGTCCTTTATTGGCTCGAGGGCCTTTACCGTGAGGTCAAAGGTCTTTTCAGCAGTCTTGCCGTCAAGCGACACGGTGGCGGTAAGCTTTACGCTGTGGTCGCTGCCGTCGCGCTTCACAACGCCTGCGGGAGTGGTGTACGCGTCCTTCGTAACGGCTTCGTCGGTGATAACGGCCGTATCGCTCGATTTCCAGCTTATTTTCGCGCCATCCTTTTCGGTGGGAAGGTCGAGATTGTCCAGCACGCCGTTCTCGTCTGGGATAGTGAGGGAAGCTGCAATCTGCTCGGCGGTATATGTCGGAGCGGCGGCGAGTAAAGCTATTTCATCTGCTGTAAGCTCGCGCCCGTAGATGCGGAACTCGTCGATAAGACCCTCAAAGGTTTCATTTGCGACCTTTTTATCATCTTTTTTTATCGGCCAGTCGCCGCCGCCAATGCTTATATAGGATTCGGACGTAAAAAGGTCCGAAAGCTTAGAGCCGCTTTCCGCTGTGGCAACCATTTCCCCATCGACGTATAGGTCGGTCTTTTTATCTGTAAGGACAATGGCGACATGGCGCCAGCCGTCCTTCGCGGCGGCGGAAGGATATTTTTCGCCGGAAACGCCCGCAACCGAAGATTTGGTTTTATCGTCTCTGTCGCCGACATAGCGTTCAATCTTAATTTCATTACCGTCATCATAGAGCGCTATATATTTTTCCTGTCTGTACACCTGATCGTTCGTCGTTGGCGAAATAAACAGCGGCCACTTATCGCCGTAGCGGTTTTCAAAAAAGGAAATCGTAACCGCGTCTTTGCCGACAAGCAGATTATTATTCCCCTGCGCGTCGGTTATCATTACCCTGTTGGCATAGCTTCCGCTGAAATACGCGCCGTTGCCGTACAGCGCGGGAAGATACGACGCCGTTCCGAGAGCCTCGGCTCCGCCGGCCTCGGGCTTTAGCCATTCGTCAAAGCTCACGTAAGACAATAGGTCTTTGTCCATGCTGTCCTCCTCTGCTGCCGCTTCGGCCATGACCGCCGGCGACGCCGCCAACGCCATGGCCAAAGCAACAACCAATGAAAGAAACTTTTTCATTTTTTGTACCTCCTTTTAATTTAATCCAATTATATCATTAATCGCGCAAAAGTTAAATTACAGTTTATAGCTAAATTTATATCAAATATTCTCAAAAAATTTACTCTTGAAAAAACGCGTCCGTTATGGTAGAATAAAATCGATTGGAGCGATCGCTATGAAGTCAAAAACGGTTTTTGTCTGCAAGGAGTGCGGCAACGAGTCGCCCAAGTGGCTCGGCAAATGCCCCGGCTGCGGGCAGTGGAACACATATATCGAAGAAAAAATCGAGCGGACAAGCGCCGGAGCGTCGGCCCAGCCCTCGGCGGGCCTCGCCAAAAGCGGCAGAACCCCCGTCGCGCCGCGAAGCATAACCTCCGTTTCCACCGATACCGAGGAGCGCACCTCGACCGGCAGCGACGAGCTTGACCGCGTGCTTGGCGGAGGGGCCGTGAACGGCTCGCTCATTCTTTGCGGCGGCGAGCCCGGGATAGGCAAGTCCACGCTGCTGCTTCAGGTGTGCCGCCACCTTGCGGAAAGCGAAACCGTGCTGTATATCTCGGGAGAGGAGTCGGAACGGCAGATAAGGCTTCGCGCCGACAGGCTCGGCGCGGTTTGCGAGGGTATTCTCGTCGCGAACGAAACGGACCTCGGCGCGATAAACGAGGCTATCGAGGCCGTAAAGCCCAAAACCGTGATAATCGACTCCATTCAAACCATATATAACGGCGACCTTCCGTCCTCGCCGGGCAGCGTTACGCAGGTGCGCGAGTGTACGATGAGCTTTATGCGCACGGCGAAAAACCTCGGCATAACGTTTTTCATCGTCGGCCACGTCACCAAGGAGGGCAGCATCGCCGGGCCTCGGGTGCTTGAACACATGGTTGACTGCGTGCTTTATTTCGAGGGCGAGCGGCACCAGAGCTACCGTATTGTCCGCGCGGTGAAGAACCGCTTCGGCTCAACGAACGAAATCGGCGTTTTTGAAATGTGCGACAAAGGCCTGAGCGACGTGCCTAACCCCTCGCATATGCTGCTTTCTGGCCGCCCGGTGGACGTTCCGGGTTCGGCGGTGGTCTGCTCGGTGGAGGGCACAAGGCCAATCCTCGCCGAGATACAGGCCCTTGTTTCAAAAAGCGTTTATCCCAACCCCAAGCGCATGGCCTCGGGGCTTGATTACAACCGCGCTTCCCTCATCATAACCGTGTTGGACAAGCGCACAAGGCTTGACCTCG
>CANRER010000184.1 GCA_947629615.1 uncultured Clostridia bacterium
GTATCTATCAGCACGGCGGAGGGCTGGTAAAACGTGCCGACGAGGTTTTTGCCCTCGGGCAGGTTGACGGCCGTCTTGCCGCCTACGGAGCTGTCCACTTGGCTGAGCAGAGTGGTGGGAATTTGGATAAGGCGCACGCCGCGCAGCACGGTCGAGGCCACGAAGCCCGCGAGGTCGCCCACCACGCCGCCGCCCAGCGCGACGACGCAGTCGGAGCGGGAAAAGCCGTTTTGCATTATCCGCGAGCAGACGCGCTCGAAAACGGCTAAGCTTTTGCTGCCCTCGCCGGCCTCGACCTCCACCGTGAAGGGGCGCGCCCCTGCGAGCGAAAGCCCGCGGAGAAGGGCCTCGCCGTAGAGCGGGGCCACGTTGCCGTCGGTGATGACGGCGGCCTTTTTCCCGGCGACAAGGCCGCCGATAAGCTCCGCCGCGCGGCCCAGAAGGCCGCCGCCGATGTATATTTCGTACTCCCTTTGGGGGATATTAACCCTTAATGTCCGCATGAAAATCCTTCCTTCCTTATATATACAATACATATATTTTACTATAAATCGCGGAGTTTGTCAATAGTTGAAAACCTCGGCATTTTGTCTTGACATTTACGGAAAAATGATGTACAATTAATATAAAGAAGGGAGATGTAATTATGGCAAAGGAACAAGGTAAAGGCGCCGGGGCTGAAAAGCTCCTTGGCAAAATGAACGACAGGGCCTACGCGGAGGCCTACGACATTCCCGAGAACGCGGTTCGCGACCCGGATTACATTCCCGAGGAGGACGAAATCGACCACGACAAGGATAACGAGATAAAGGGGCGGTAACGCCCCGGCAGGGCATGGTATTGCCGCCCGCGCAGCGCGCGGGCGGCGTTTTGTATATTCGCCGCGCGAATTTTTTCAATTTTACTCCGTAGGGAGCGACGTGGGTACTGAGATGTAAATATGTTTTTCTTATGTATAGGTTTGAAAAGCTGTAACTTTTGTGCGTTGACAACGGTAAAAACCCCTCATCAGTCGGCTTCGCCGACAGCTTCCCCCGAGGGGGAAGCCAAGAGCTGCTGCGCGTAATTATCATTATGCAAAGATGATAGAATGAGTACAGTTCCCACACACAATCTTGCCTTCTCCTTGGGGAGAAGGTGGCGCGAGCGAAGCGAGCGACGGATGAGGGGTTCACCACGCGGGTTTGACTTCGTGAGCGTTGCCGCACATCGTATACGCGCCGCACGGCAATCTCCCGCGCCGTTTTACGGCACAAAAAGCACAAAAAAGGCCCGCTATGCGGGCCTTTTATTTTTGGGGAAGGTTTAGGCATTAATGGAGGACACAACGCCGGAGCCAACGGTTCTGCCGCCCTCGCGGATAGCGAAGCGCAGACCTTCCTCGATAGCGATGGGGGTGATAAGCTCAACGTCCATCTTTACGTTATCGCCGGGCATGCACATCTCGGTGCCGGCGGGCAGGGAGATAACGCCGGTAACGTCGGTGGTTCTGAAGTAGAACTGAGGACGATAGTTATTGAAGAAGGGGGTATGACGGCCGCCCTCCTCCTTGGTCAGAACGTAAACCTGACCGGAGAACTTGGTGTGGGGATGAATGGAGCCGGGCTTGGCAAGAACCTGTCCGCGCTCGATTTCGTTCCTCTGAACGCCGCGAAGCAACGCGCCGATGTTATCGCCGGCTTCGGCGCTGTCGAGGAGCTTACGGAACATTTCGATACCGGTTACGACAACCTTGCGGGCCTCGTCGGTAAGACCAACGATCTCGACCTCTTCGCTCATCTTGAGGGTGCCGCGCTCAACACGACCGGTGGCAACGGTGCCGCGGCCGGTGATGGAGAATACGTCCTCGACGGGCATAAGGAAGGGAGCGTCGGTGGGACGCTGAGGCGTGGGAATATAGCTGTCAACGGCGTCCATAAGGTCCAGAATGGGCTTATAAACGGGGTCGTTGATGTCGGTAGACGTGCTTTCGAGAACCTCGAGAGCGGAGCCTACGATGATGGGGATATCGTCGCCGGGGAACTCGTACTCGGTAAGAAGGTCGCGAACCTCCATCTCTACGAGCTCGAGCAGCTCGTCGTCGTCAACCTGATCTCTCTTGTTCAGGAAAACAACGATGTAGGGAACGCCAACCTGACGGGCAAGCAGAATGTGCTCGCGGGTCTGGGGCATAACGCCGTCGGCGGCGGATACAACGAGGATCGCGCCATCCATCTGAGCGGCGCCGGTGATCATGTTCTTAACATAGTCGGCGTGGCCGGGGCAGTCAACGTGAGCGTAGTGACGGTTGTCGGTTTCGTACTCAACGTGGGCGGTGGAAATTGTTATTCCGCGGGCCTTCTCCTCGGGAGCCTTATCGATCTGGTCGTAAGCGGTGTAGTTGGCTTGGCCCTTCATGCCGAGAACCTTGGTTATGGCCGCGGTAAGAGAGGTCTTGCCATGGTCAACGTGACCGATGGTGCCGATGTTTACATGGGGCTTACTTCTTTCAAATTTTTCCTTTGCCATTGTAAATT
>CANRER010000185.1 GCA_947629615.1 uncultured Clostridia bacterium
CACTTCGCGGGGCTTAAGGCCGTCGGCGAAAGCTGCCACATTCCGCTGCGCTATTACCGCAACAATCTGGATTCCACCATCACCCTTCTCGAGGCGATGGAAAAGCACGGTGTGAACAACATCGTGTTCAGCTCCTCCGCCACGGTTTACGGCGTGCCGGAGCGCGTTCCCCTGACCGAGGATATGCCCGCCTACAAAACGAGCAGCCCCTACGGCTGGACAAAAATAATGAGCGAGCAGATTTTCCGCGACGCCTGCGCCGCGAACCCCAATCTCAGCGTGGTGCTTCTGCGCTACTTCAACCCCATCGGCGCTCACGAGAGCGGCCGCATAGGCGAGGATCCCAACGGCATACCCAACAACCTTATGCCCTACATTTCTCAGGTGGCTATCGGCAAGCTGCCCAAGCTTGGCGTTTTCGGCAACGACTACCCCACGCCCGACGGCACCTGCGTCCGCGACTATATTCACGTTGTGGATCTCGCCAAGGGCCATGCCAAGGCCATCGAATACGCCGCCGCCCATAAGGGGGCCGAGGCCATCAATCTCGGCACTGGTATCGGCTACAGCGTGCTCGACATCGTGAACAGCTTTATGAAGGTCAATAACATCGACCTCCCCTACGAAATACAGGGCCGCCGCGACGGCGACGTGCCCGAATGTTACGCCGACCCGGCGAAAGCCCGCGAGCTTCTCGGCTGGGTGGCCGAAAAGGGCATCGAGGATATGTGCCGCGATTCGTGGAACTGGCAGAAGAATAACCCCAAGGGGCTGGATTAAAGTTTTTAACCTGAGGAAAATCTATGAAACAGCCTGTTATTCTTATCGCGGCCTTAGAGGGGGCCGCTGCGGAGGCGGCGGCGCTGCGCTCGGCTTTGGAATATTTTGGCGCCTTTGTCGCGGTAAAATGGATTGGCCGCCCAAGGGATTTTATGGACGTACTCAATGGCAAGCTGCCAATCGCGCCGGACTATGTAGTGATTTCCGGCCACGGGGACGAGGATGGCTTTATAATGAATAAACTGGGTGAAGCTGTGTATGAGGCCGACGAGCCTAAGGGTAATTTCACGCCGGAAGAGGTGAAGAAATACCTGATGATAAAAAGCGTCGTTCTCTCTACCTGCTGCGCGACAGGCGGCGCCGCCATGGCGGACGTTTTCCGCAAAGCGGGATGCGCCTATATTGCGCCGGCCGACTATGTGGAAGGCAATTCCGCGTTAATGTTCGTCCTTCGATTTTTCTATGAGCTGCTGCAAAATAAGGCCTCTGTCGATTCGGCCTTCAAGGCCGCCCGCGCGGTCGATGATGAAACCGGGTTGTTTGTTATGGCGTGAAGGCCGGAGGATAAAATGGAGCTGACGACTCACAATAAAATATGAAAAACCCGCTCTTACGAGCGGGTTTTCCACATTAATTCATCAATTCATAATTTTATTATAGAGCTTGACATTACTTATAACAATACATTCAGCCCTTGAACGGTCTGCGCGTATTTTTTACGGCCCCTTTATGCCTTGCCGATACTGCCGAACAGCTCCATCTTTTCCTTGACGGTGGCCTTTATTGCCTCCGTGCCGGGAGCCAGCAGTTTTCTGGGGTCGAAGCCCTTGCCCTGCAAATCCTTGCCGGCCTCGATATACTCGCGGGTTGCGGCGGCGAACGAGAGCTGGCACTCGGTGTTCACGTTGATTTTCGCAACGCCAAGATCGATGGCCTTCTTTATCATATCCTCGGGAATGCCGGTGCCTCCGTGAAGAACCAGCGGCATATTGCCCGTCTGAGCCTTGATGGCCTCAAGGGCGTCAAAGCGAAGGCCGGGCCAGTTTTCGGGGTACTTGCCGTGAATGTTGCCAATACCGGCGGCAAGCATGGTCACGCCAAGGTCGGCTATGCGCTTGCACTCGGCGGGGTCGGCGACCTCGCCCATGCCTACAACGCCGTCCTCCTCGCCGCCGATGGAGCCTACCTCCGCCTCAAGAGAAAGACCCTTTTCCGCGCATATTTTAACCAGCTCGGTGGTCTTTTCCACGTTTTCCTCGATGGGGTAGTGAGAGCCGTCGAACATTACGGACGAAAAGCCCGCCTCAATGCACTTGAGCGCGCCCTCGTAGCTGCCGTGGTCAAGGTGCAGGGCCACGGGTACGGTAATCTTAAGCTCCTCAAGCATACCGTTCACCATGCCGACGACTGTTTTATAGCCTGTCATGTACTTGCCCGCGCCCTCGCTTACGCCGAGAATAACGGGCGATTTGAGCTCCTCGGCCGTCATAAGGATGGCCTTCGTCCACTCAAGGTTGTTGATGTTGAACTGCCCCACGGCGTAGTGGCCGTCGCGAGCCTTTTCAAGCATTTCCTTTGCCGAAACCAACATAACTGTTACCTCCTTGTTTATGTGTGATAAGTATTTTTTGAGCTTTCACAAATTCTATTATGACATATTTTTTCTGAAAAATCAATATATATATTTCACAAACAGAAAATTTTTGGCAAATATTTTTTGT
>CANRER010000186.1 GCA_947629615.1 uncultured Clostridia bacterium
GCCGAGCATACCAATGACAGCAGCTACATCTACGACTTTTGGGGAAGCGCCAACGAAAGCCTTAACGCCTTCGAGCTTTCCAAGGTCATCTCCGGCCGCCTCGAGGGCGACGCCGCCACGGACGAAAGCGTGATAGAAAGCGTTGACGACGTTTACTATTACAACGGCAGGGTTTACATCGCCGACGCCGTGGCCAACAAGGTTTTCGTCCTTGACGACGACTACAAGCTTATAAAGGAAATCAAAATCATTCGCGACGCCGAGGGCAAAATCGTCGTAAACGACGACAATAAACAGGCCATACTCAGCGCTCCCGAGGGCGTTTACGCCAACGACCAGTACATCTACATCTGCGATACCGGCAACAACAGGATATTCCTGCTCAACCCCGATACCTACGCTCTTGAGATGGAGGTCGATAAGCCCGAAAACATGGTCGGCTCCACCGAGTTCGTTCCCTCCAAGATAGCCGTTGACAACGCCGGCAGAATGTTCGTCGTTGTAAAGAGCAGCACCGAGGGTATCATCGAGCTCAACACCGACGGCAGCTTCTCGCGCTATTTCGGCGTCAACTCTCCCAAGGTAAGCCTTGTGGACGTATTCTGGAAGTCCATCGCCACCGATGAGCAAAAGGCGCAGATGTCCAAGACCTACGCCCCCGCCTTCGTGAACGTTCAGACCGACTCCGACGGCTTCGTTTACGCCGTAACTACCGACACCGCCTCCGAGGAAATGGTGTTCCGTTTCAACGCCAAGGGCGAAAACGTGCTTCGTAAGTTCGGCTACAGCGAGCAGCTCGGCGACCTGCCCTCCGGCCCGGAGGATACCTCCAAGAGTACCTTTGCCGACGTGGCGGTTTCCGATTACGGCGTTTACGCGCTGCTCGACACGCTCAGAAACAGAGTTTTCCTCTATAACTTCGACGGAAACCTGCTGACGGTGTTCGGCGGCAAGGGCGACATCAAGGGTACCTTCAACACCCCCACGTCCATATGCTGGCACGGGAACAATCTCATTGTCGGCGACAGCAAGCTGGCCTCGGCCTTTGTGTTCACCACAACGGACTTTGGCGCGCTGGTGCTCGACGCCGAGGAAAAGTACTTCAACGGCGATTTCAACGCGGCCTCCGCGCTGAACGAGAAAATCGTTTCCATGAACGCCAACTATGACCACGCCTACGTTTCTATCGGCAAGAACTATCTCATGCGCGACGAATATAAGCGCGCTATGGAATACTTCAAGCTGGGCAACGATAAGACCTACTACTCCACCGCCTTCGGGGGCTACAGGAACCTTCTTATTCAGAAGTACTTCCCGATCTTCGCGATAGTGTTCCTCGCCTTTGTGGTATGGGTGCTGTGGACGGAGTACGCTTATCACAAGAAGCAGAAGCAGTTAGAAGAATTATAATGAGGTGAAGAATGATGAAAAAGCTATTGGAAGATTTCAAATATCTCTTGCACGTCATTACCCACCCATTTGATGGCTTCTACGAGGTGCGGTTCCGCGGCAAGAAAAACGTTTATCTCGGAGCGATAATCCTTATCCTTTACGGACTGCTTGCTATCATAAAGTACCAGTACACAGGCTTTATAATGAACAACAACCCCATGTTCAGAATGAACAGTATAACGACCTTCCTGTTCGGCATCTTCCCGTTCATTCTGTTCTGCATAAGCAACTGGAGCGTTACGGCCATATTCGAGGGCAGCGGTAAGTTTTCCGACATCTTCACCGTCGTGACATACGCGCTTTTCCCCAAGCTGGTGCTCGACGCTGTCATCGTTATACTGAGCAACGTCGTAACCAAGGAGGAGGCCACGATACTTACGGCGATAAGCGCGTTCGGCGCGGTATACTTCGCCTTCCTCGTGTTCGCCGGCCTCTGCGTGGCGCATGAATATACCGCCGCCACCAACATTGTGATGATAATTGCCACCTTCGTCGCGGCGATAATCATTATCTTCCTGGCGATACTCTACATAACGCTCATTCAGAAGGTTGTTTCCTTCGCAGTAACCTTCGGCTCCGAATTTATGAAAAGGTGGTGATTGATATGAAAAATTTCTTAAAGAATTTAAGCTTGATGAAAATTGTCTGCATTCTCGTCGCTCTGTTCTTGGTAGTAAGTATCATATCATGGCTGCCTCAGCTCAGCATGAAGGGCTCTAAGCGCCCGGAGGTTGGCTCAAGCGCATTGGCCGAAGGCCTCGGAGCCATTGACGTGAGCGCCGACGAAACGCTCGTTGCCGAAAACGGCGGCCGTCAGCTCTACGTAAACCCCAAGAACCTCGACATCAAGGTTGTGGATACCGCCTCCCAAACGTATTGGGAGTCCAAGAGCCAAACGGAGGAATCCGAATCCAGCGCGACCGGCCCCATCGCCATCACCTACGTTGACGGCGCGGGCGCCGAGCAGGTTTGGAGCGGCTACGACTTCTCCGTCGCCGACGACGGCGGCTATCGTATAGAGAGAATAGAGAACGGCTTCCGCGCCGAGCTCCACTTCTCCAGCGAGGAGTCCACCAACCTCGAGGAGTATATGCCCAAGCAGATAAACGCCGAAAAGTATAAGGAGTACTTTATCGACAAGGTTGACGAGCTCGTCAAGGACGGCAAGATTTCCGACGAGGACCAGGAAAACTACAACAAGGCCCTCGAAATGATTTACGCCCAGTCCGACGACGGCGAGTCCTACTATAATAAGTATTCCGGCACACCTCCCGTGTCGGCCACGAACATCCTCATTCAGCTCAGCAAGGACGTCGGATACAACGTTGACCTCATCCGCGAGGACAGCAACGAGTTCGGCTTCACCTTCGAGCTGACCGAAAACGCCGACTTCACCATTCCCGTCGAGTTCAAGCTCGACGAGGGCGATCTGGTGGTAAACGTACCCACCCACGAGATAAAGACCGGAAATGAGGACTTCGTGCTTAAGGCCATCGACCTTCTGCCCAACTTCGGCATGGTCGAGGCCGAGGAAACCGACGACGGCTTTATCTTCGTTCCCGACGGCAGCGGCGCCCTGTTCGACCTTAACAGCTACGACAGTGGCTACACCGAATACAGCCGTGCGGTTTACGACAACACCTATTACGATACGGTCTATAATCAAAGCGAATTTCGCGAGAACATAACCATGCCGGTGTTCGGCATGGGCAGCATGGCCGACAGAAAGGTTAAGCCGGAGGAGCCCGAGGAAACCGAGGGCGAAGAGGGAGAAGCAGCGGCTGAAGGTGAAGCCGCGGACGGCGAGGCCGCAGAGCCCGCCGAAGAACCCGCCGCTGAGCCGGAGCAGCCCGCCGCCGAGGCGGAGGCCGCCGAGGATGAAGCGGCCGAGGCCGTAAATTCGGAGCTTGTAACCTCCGTTACCGCACCCGCCGAACCCGCGGAGCCCGCCGATAAGCCCTATAACGGCTTCATGGGCATAATCGAGAGCGGCGACCTTACGGCCACAATCAACGTTAAGCTGGCCGCCAACGCCGACAGCGACGCCGACGCCCCCTATAACAAGGTGTTCCCGTCGTTCGACGTAATGCAGGTCAGCAGCGTTAAGGTGTTCGGGCCCTACAGCGATAACGACGCCCGTTTCACCGCCACCACCGACAGCTACGACTTCGACTGCCGCGTCCGCTATAAGCTCTACGTTGACGACGCCAACTACTACAACATGAGCCAGACCTACAGGGATTACCTCATTAAGACGGCTGAGCTCAAGGAAAAGACCGACGAGCAGTACGCCGAGGCTCCCGGAGTATTTTTGGACGTAATTTCGGCGCTGACCGTGGACGCGAGAGTTCTCGGCGTGCCCTACGACAAAACGATGTCGATGACGACATACGACGAGCTGGCCGACATCTACGACGACCTCAAGGACGTTAAAAAGGTGGTTGACTACCGCGGCGCCTTCAACGGAGGTATATATAACAAGATAAACACCTCCGCCAAGCTCACCGGCAGCAACGGCAATAAGGCCGCCCTTGAAAGCCTGCTTAACGATAATTGGGATTCGCTCTATCTTGGCGTGAACCCCTCCGAGGTCTATAAGACCACGGCGTCCTTCTCGCCGCGCAAGCACGCGCTGATAACCTTCAACGGCGACCCCATCGAAACCTTTAAGTACCACATACCCACCGGCGAGTTCGATATGAAGGGCAACGGCTTCTACACCATCGCTCCCGAGTATCTGACCCACGTTGTGAACGAGTTCAGCGCCGACGCGGCTCAGTATAAGAATTTGGCAATCGGCGATTTGGGCAGCCTCACCTACGAGAACCTCAGCGCCGACAACGAGTGGAACCCCTACGAGTCCGAGGTTGTAATTCAGGACGCGCTCACCACCCTCGCCGCCGACAGGAAGCTGGTACTCGACAACCCCAACGCCAACAGGGTTAAGTACGCGGCGATTGCCGCCGACGTTTCCCGCGAGAGCAGCGACTATGGTCTTATTAAGGAAAACGTACCTTTCCGTCAGCTTGTGCTCAACGGTCTTACCGATTACACCACTCTCAGCGAGAATACCTCCTCCTCCAACGAGGCCTACTTCACGCTTCAGGCTCTGGAGCTTGGCTCAATGCCCAAGTTCACCATCACCGCAAAGCGGGTGAACGAGCTCAAGGAAGCCAACTACAACGAGCTTTACGCTACCGAGTACGCCATCTTCGCCGACCAAATCAAGGAACAGTACGCCACCATCAAGGCGGAGTTCGATAAGATCGGCACAACAAAGATCACCGGCCACCGCGTGCTGGATAACAAGGTTTACGAAACGACCTACGCCTCCGGCGTGAAGGTGATCACAAACTACAATACCTATGAAGTAGATACTGAACGCGGTTCTCTTGCCGCTCAGAGCTACCTTATAGTGGAAGGAGGGGAATAATATGAAAGCTGAAACAGCAAAAACAAAGAAGCCGAGAAAACCGCTCACCTTCGCGACAACGCAGAAGATAAACGGCTACGTTTTCTTGGCGCCGTGGATAATCGGCTTCCTTCTGTTCTTCATGATACCGCTTGTTAATACCGTCATTTATTCCTTCAACGACGTTCAGGTTGGCGAAACGGGCGGTATGGAAATGGAGTTTGTCGGCACGGATAACTACTTCGATTTGTTCAACACCGAGGTTTCCACCCAGTCGCAGCAGTTTATCCGCGTGTTCTCCGACGAAAACTCCAACGTGCTGGTAAACACACCCTTGATAGTTATATTCAGCCTTTTCTGCGCGCTGCTCGTCAACGCGAAGTATAAGGGCCGCGGAGTGGTC
>CANRER010000187.1 GCA_947629615.1 uncultured Clostridia bacterium
GGTGAGAGGAATTTCGCTGGGATGCTTCTTCATTATGATGTTTATGACAATTTGCTGGGCCACGTTGATAACCGTGCTGGTGAACCAGTAAAGCGACATTCCCACGGGCATGATAAATGTGAAATACGCCGTCATAACGGGCATAACAAAGGTCATGGAGTTATTCATGGCCGCTGCCTGATCGTTTCCGACGGAATTTTTCGCCGTCATTTTTTTGGTGATTACGGAGCTTAACACCGTAGCCGCCACGGCGAGCACGGGTATTATCCATATTTTGAGGTCGCTCATGTTTTCGTTGAGCATTTTCGTCAGGTCGATGCCGAGAAAGTTAAAGTTAATCGGCGTTTTGCCAAAGCTTTCTATGGCCTCGGCCGCGCCGGGCATACCGCATATCTTGACCTGATAGGTGAGCCTGCCCACATCCGCGCCCGCGGCCTCGGCTGCCTTTTTGACGGCCTCGGTTACGGAGGCTATCTGGTCTGCCGAAAGCTGAAGAATATACCTGAGCGGATTGTAGACAACGCCGATGAAGCCGAACAGCACAAAAAGCCGGACTATCATCGGAAAACAGCCCGACATCGGATTAACGTTATACTTAGTGTAAAGCTTTTGCATTTCCGTGTTCAGCTTTTCACGGTCGTTTTTATACTTGTTTTGCAGCTCCGCCATGAGCGGCTGAAGCTGCTGAGTCCTCGACATACTCCTTTGGCTGATTATCGTCAGCGGAATTGTCAAAAGGTTAATCAAAACCGTTACGATAACGAGAGTCCAGCCGTAATTTTGAATCGCCTCGTAAATGGGTCTGATGAGAAAGGCCAGAGGGCCGGCTAAAAAATACATGGTTTTTTCTCCTTGTGCGGCCGAAAACAGGATTTCTACGGAACAGGGTCGTAGCCACCCTTTGAAAAGGGGTGGCAGCGCAGTATTCTTTTAACGGACAAATAAAATCCCTTCAGCGCCCCGTATTTTTGAAACGCCTCGAGGGCGTACTCCGAGCAGGTTGGGTAAAATCTACAGCAGGGGATTTTTATGGGGGAAATAAACCTTTGATAAAACTTTATTAAAAAAATAAAAAATCGGCTTATCATTTCGGTTATCGCCCGCTTTCCCGTCCGCCCTTCTTTTCGCTTCGCTCCGCGCCGTCACGCGCGCCCTTAATAAGCCCCGCCCGCAGGAACGCCTCCTCGAGCGAGGCCCGGACGGCGCTGAAATCGGCCCCGGCGGCGCTGCTCCGCGCCACTATGACGATGTCCATGCTTTTACGGACTTCGTCCTCCATAAGGCGGTAGCTTTCCCTCATAAGCCGACGCACGCGGTTGCGCGTGACGGCGTTGCCCACCTTGGCCGAAACGGTAAGCCCCAAGCGGCAATAGGGGTAAGGGTTCTGCCTGAAATAGACCGCCAAACAACCGGCGGCTACGCTTTTGCCGCGGTAATAAAGCCTTTTGAAATCCTTGTTTTCTTTGATGGAAACGGTTTTCTTCATTTTTCAAGCGGGAAAAGGACTTTCCACTTAACAGCTTAAGCGGAAAGTACCTTTCTGCCTCTCCTGCGGCGTCTTTGAAGAACTTTTCTGCCGTTGGCCGTGCTCATTCTTGATCTGAAGCCGTGATCCTTCTTTCTCTTTCTTACATTGGGCTGATAGGTTCTGAGCATCTATAGCACCTCCTTAATTCGCAAGCGCAAAATCGCTTCGTATTTGCTGGCACTGTAATAGTATATATGAACAAACCCCGTTTTGTCAATATTTTTTTTGAAAAATTTCAAATATTTTAAGCTTCGGTGAAAAAAATAGCAAAAATGCACTTGAAATTTACCTTGACTTTTGGTATAATTAAATATGGCGTTTTGCCCCCTCGGCAGACTGCCGATTTGAACTTTTCCACAGGTTTTTGGCTCGCATATGAAGTTTTCAACATAAAAAATCCCTTTTTACCGGGGTTTCGGAGGAGTTTTTAACAATTTTTATCAACAGTCATGTTGATAATTCCACTTTTTCAACAGCCATATTTTTTAGGAGAATTTTAATGCTTACCAATGATTTGAACGAAATATGGGGAGAGGTTCTTCCCATAATCCAAGAGGAATGCACCGCGGTCGCCTTCAACGCTTGGATAAAAAAGCTTTCGCCGATAGACCTAAAGGACGGGGTTCTTTCGCTCTCCATTGACAACGAGATAAACAAAAACCTCGTTTTCCGCCGCTACGGCGAGCTTATAAGGCAGTCCTTCAAGCTGGTGACGGGCGAATACCCCGAGCTGCGCATCCTCGTTCAATCCCAAATAGACGAGGAAAAGGAGCAAAAGCGCGAGCCGCAGAACAAGTACGACAAATACACCTTCGACAATTTCGTCGTCGGCGGCAGCAACCAGATGGCCCAAGCAGTATGCGTGGCCGTGGCCGACCAGCCCTCCGACGTGCAGTATAACCCGCTTTTCATCTACGGAGGGGTGGGGCTGGGGAAAACTCACCTGATACACGCCATCAAAAACTACATAAACGAAAACGAACCCGACATAAAAATAGCCCTCGTCACGTCGGAAAACTTCACCAACGAAATGGTGGAGGCCATAAGGGAAAACCGCTCGTCGGAGTTCCGCGAAAAGTACCGCAAGCTCGACGTTCTGCTCATCGACGACATTCAGTTCATTGCCGGGAAAAAGAGCATAGAGGAGGAGTTTTTCAACACCTTCAACGTATTACACGAATCGAACAAGCAAATCGTAATCACCAGCGATCGTCCTCCCGAGGAAATAAAAACCCTTGAGGAGCGGCTTATCTCCCGCTTCAAGTGGGGATTGCAGTGCGACATTCAGCCGCCGGACTTCGACACAAAGCTGGCGATACTCAAAAACAAGGCCAAGGAAATGAACCTCACCATCGACGACCAAATACTTTACCGCATCTGCGAGGTGGCCAATTCCAACATACGCGAGCTTGAGGGCGCGCTGAACAAGATAATGGCCTATAAGAGCCTTGTGAACCGCGAAATAACGCCCGAGTTGGCCGAGGAGGCCCTGAAGGAGTTCGGCCCGAGGGATAAGGCCGACATCACGCCCGAGTTCATAATCGACCAATGCTCGAAGGCGCTCGGCGTTTCTCAGCAGGAGCTTTACGGCGACAACCGAAAGAAAGAAATCTCCAGCGCGAGAAAGGTGACGATGTTTATAATAAGGGAAATTCTCGGCACGTCGTTTCCGAAAATCGGCGCCCTGTTCGGCAAGGACCACTCGACCGCCATGTACGCCATAAAGAGCGTCGAAAACCAGATAGCCGTAGACCCGAAGCTGAAAATGAACATAAGCGATATAATAAAGGACATAAAAAACGAACGCGGTCAATAATCAACAGCCGCCCTGTTGATTTCACAGGGCGGGCAAAAATCATTCCACCGTTGTTCAACAGGGGGCCGGTACGGTTTTCCCTCCGCGAGGCCGCGTAAATACGGACAAGCCGAAATATTCCACATTTTTAACCGTCCCTAATACTACTAAAATTATTAATTAATCTATTTTTTCTTATAAAAGAGGGTGTGTCAAATGAAATTTTACTGCGATACCGAAAAGCTCGGCTCCGCGCTGGCTTTGATTTCAAAGGCCGTGGAGGCGAGCGCCGTTTCGCCTCATCTCGAGGGGGCGCTGCTTTCGGCCTCCGGCGGAACGCTGACGCTTAAGGGCAACAATATGGAAACCGGGATAGAAACCGCCATACCTTCAAACGTGGCCGAGGAGGGCGCGGTGATCGTAAACTGCCGTATGCTTTCGGATATAATAAAGAGGCTCCCGAACGACGTGGCCGAATTTGCGGTGAACGAAAAAAACAACGTTTCCATATCCTGCCTTAATTCCGACTACGTTGTGGCCGGTCTTCCGGCGGAGGAGTACCCGGACATTCCGAAAATCGAGCCGGAGTGCGAAATAAAAATCAATTCCGGCGTATTAAAGGACATGATAAACAAAACCATTTTCGCCGTCAGCACAAATCCCGACGAGGTTAGGAAGGTTTTGAAGGGCTCGCTTTTTGAAATGACCGGCGACGAGCTGACGATAGTTTCGGTCGATCTGGTGCGGCTGGCCCTTATCAAAAAGAAAGCCGAAAGCTCGGTCGAGGGTACGGTAAAGTTCATTGTTCCCGGCAAAACCTTGAACGACCTTAAGGGTATGCTGAAAAACGACGACGAAACCGTAACCCTTTTCGTCGGAAAAAATCAGGTTCTTTTTGAATGTTCCGGCTTTAAGATGACTACAAGGCTTATAGACGGGGAATATTTCTCATATAAGCAAATTATTCCCAAGCAGTTCAAATTCGAGCTTACGGCGGTAAGCCGCGATTTCATCAAGACCATTGAGAGGGTTGAGCCTATAATCGACGACGTGACGAAAAATCCCGTTCGGCTGACGTTCGCAGACGGAAGGATAAAGGTCAGGTGCGAAACTCAGCTCGGCCGCGTGAACGACATGGTGGAGTGCGGCTATAACGACGAGGAAATGACGATAGGCTTTAACTACCGCTATATCCACGACGCCGCCGTCCGCTGTGAGGACGAAAAAATAGAGCTAAAGATAATTTCCCCCTTAAATCCGATAATCGTGGACTGCCCCGAGGACGATTCCTACCTGTTTATGGTGCTGCCGGTAAGGCTTTGATGAAAGAGGGTGAGCCCCGTGAAAAAAGTTGAAATCTCGACCGAGTTCATAAAGCTGGATTCCGCCATGAAGCTTTCCGGCGCGGCCGCTATGGGCAGCGACGCCAAGCGCCTTGTCCAAAGCGGGCTGGTAGCCGTGAACGGCGAAACCGAGCCGCGCCGAGGGCGAAAGCTTTACCCCGGCGACGTTTTCAGCCTTGACGGCGAGGACTATATGATAGAAAAATCATGAGGGTAGATAAGCTCGTTTTGAAAAACTTCCGCAATTACGAGGAAGAAACCCTTGAATTTACCGAAGGAACGAATATAATATACGGAAAAAACGGCATGGGAAAAACCAACGCCCTCGAGGCCATATACTACTTTTCCCAAGGGAGGGGCTTTCGCGGCGGAGTGAGGGACGCCGTGAGGAGCGGCTGCGACGGCGCGGTCATAAGGCTGTTTTTCAACTCCTGCGGCAGAGAGCAGGAGGGCGCGGTCTATTTTGACGGCAAGCGGAAAAAAATCCTGCTCAACGATATTGAACTGAAGAAAACGAGCCAGCTCGTCGGCAGGTTCGGTTGCGTGCTTTTCACTCCCGACGAGATGAATCTCGTCAAGGGCGCGCCCGAGGTGCGCCGCCGCTTTCTGGACAGCGCGATAATCCCGCTTAAGCCGGCGTTTCTTCCGCTGCTGTTGAGGTACGACCTAATATTAAAGCAGAAAATCAGCCTGCTCAGGGCGGAAAAATACTCCATGCTGCCCGTGTTCAATCAACAGCTTGCCGAGGCCGGCTCGCGGATAATACTCCTAAGAAGAAGCTACGTAGAAAAAATACGCGGCTTTGCCGCCGAGGCGCAGGCCGACATATCCTCCGGAGCGGAAAGGCTCGAAATAAGCTATAGCTCCGGCGTGCGCGGCGAGGGAGGCCTTGAGGCGATAAGGGAGGCTTTTCTTAAAAAGCTCGCCGAAATGGAGGAAAGCGAAAAGGAAAACAAAATATGCTTCGTCGGCCCTCACCGCGACGACCTTATGTTCAAAATAAACGGAAAAAGCGCCCGCTCCTTCGCTAGCCAAGGTCAGCAGCGGAGCGTGGTGGTCTGCATGAAGTGCGCCCAGATGGAGCTTTTGCGCGAGGAAACCGACGAGTACCCGGTTTTGCTGCTCGACGATATAATGAGCGAGCTCGACCGGGGGCGCAGGGAGTTTCTGACCGAAAGGATAAAGGGAAAGCAGGTCATAATAACCTGCACCGAAACCGACGGCGCGGGCGCGGAAAACATAATCCGCATAGAAAACGGCGCGGTAGCCGAAAGGCGCGTAATAACGCCCGAAAAGAGGGGTGAATGACCGTGTATCTTCATCTCGGCGGCGGAAAAATGGTCAGGTCGAGCGAAATCGTGGCGATACTCGACCTTGAAACCACCTCCGTCAGCAAAAAAACGCGGGAATTTCTTAAAATAAGCGAAAAAAACGGGCTTATGGAAAACATCTGCGAGGATGTCCCCAAGTCATATATAATTTGCGGCGAGAAGGACGAAACGAAGATTTATATATCGCAGCTTTCGTCGGCCACGCTGCTCAAAAGAACGGAATAAAACCGTTTACAAACGGCTGTTCTCGGCCGGAAAGGATGATAAATTTTGGAGGAAAAAACAACCAAGGTCTATGACGAGAGCCAAATTCAGGTGCTGGAGGGCCTTGAGGCCGTCCGCAAGCGCCC
>CANRER010000188.1 GCA_947629615.1 uncultured Clostridia bacterium
TCGAATGAGCATCTTGGCCTCCCCCACCGGCGTCCCCGCCGTTGCGGGCGTCGGATGCAAATCGTCGGCCATCGTCCACAGATCGACGCCCTCGAGCATTTTGGCAACCATTCCGGTATAGCCGCCGATCGGAACGCCCTGATACAGAGCGTTAAAGTAGTTATTGTCAAAGGTCAGCCGCACAGGGAGCCGCTTGATGATAAAGGCCGGCAGCTCCGCGCAGGGCCTGCCCCACTGCTTTTCGGTGTAGCCCTTGACGAGCTTTTCGTAGATGTCGGCCCCCACGAGGGAAATAGCCTGTTCTTCAAGATTTTTCGGCTCGGTTATGCCGGCGGCCTTTCTTTCGCGGCGGCCTCGTCGGGAGTGACCACTCCCCACATTTTGTTGAAGGTGTACATATTGAAGGGCAACGAGTAAAGCTCGCCGTGATAGTTGGCCACAGGCGAGTTGGTGAAGCGGTTGAACTCGGCGAAGCGGTTTACATAATCCCACACCTTGCGGTTGTTGGTGTGGAAGATGTGCGCGCCGTACTTGTGCACGTTTATGCCCTCGACCGCCTCGGTGTATACGTTCCCCGCGATGTGCGGCCGCTTGTCAACGACGAGCGCCGTCCGCCCTGCAGCCTTGGCCCGCTCGGCAAATACCGCGCCGTATAGGCCCGCGCCGACGATAAGGTAGTTGTATTTCATGTTATCCCTCCAGAACCAGCTTTATTTAATCAGGCCTTTCGGCGAAAATACATATTGAAAAGCCCCAAAACCATATCCCTGTTAAGAATCAAAAACAGTATTCCTGCGGCCGCCTCGGTAAGGATAAGCGCGGGCAAATTTGCGTAATCGACAATGACGATGAATACCGTACAAAGCGCCAGCAGCGAGAAAAAGCTTGCGAAATTTATTTTTATTTTGAAATATTTTTTCGTCTGCACCGACCTGACGATCCATATAAGCAGATTGCCGAACATATTGCCGAGCGCGGCAGCGAAAAGGCCTACGGTATTGATGAGCAAAAGGCTTATCAATACGTTCGCGACCGCGCCGTAAATTGTTGTTGTGAAGGCGCCGGCGGTCTTTTTGCTGCTGAGATAGCCCGTTCCGTAAAACGCCGCCAGAGCGTTGAACACGCTCGACAGATACAGTATCCCGACATAATGATACGCGCTTCTGTAGCTCGGCTCCATAAAGAACATGATTATAAACTTCGACACGGGTATCAGCGCAATCGAGCCGGTGAGCAGAAGCTTTATATAGATATTGAGAATTTTGGTGTAGTAGGCGTCGCGGCCCGCGCTGTCGTATTCGGTTATGGCTTGCTCCTGCCACGCCTGATAAAAGAATGTCGAAAGCATATTCAAAATCGTCGGGAATTTGAGCGCGATGGCGTAAATGCCGTTGCCGACGCTGCCGAGAGCCCAATTTATGATGGCCCTGTTCGAGCCCGATACCAGCCACCACGCTATGTTATTCGGCACAATGGGCAGGGAGTATTTGAACAAATCCTTTGCCAGCGATTTTTGAACCTTGCCCTTTCGGAAATAATTCCCGAACGTTTTTTGCGACGCGAGTATCGCCACGGATGTCAGCATATTGGCGGCAAAAACGGAGTAGAGCAGACCTCTCGCCTGCCAGCGCAGGAGAATGACCATGAGAATGTTGCTCAGTATCAGAATGACGGAATAGACTATTCCCTGAACGGCATAGGTTTTGTTGTTCCTCAGGCCGCGGGTGGTAAACTGCGTCATGGAATACAGGCACTGCGAGTCCGCCACAAGCAAAAATTCCCACAGATAATTGTAGTTTATGGCCTTCAGCGCCGCGAAAACGATTACGTCAAACACGGCCATACACGCAAAAGCCAAGACATAGCCGGTTTTGATGGTATCCGCGCGCGAGGACTTGCTGTCCAACAGCCAACGGTAAATCCCCTCAAAAAGCGCGGCGCACGCCAACGGGGCGAACAGGTTGGTATAGGTGTGTACCAAATCGTAATCGCCCATCTGATTTACGGACACGTAGTATGTGTAAAGCGGGACGATTATCAGCATGAGCAGCTTTGCTCCGGCGTTGCCGACTGAAAACAGCAGCGTATTTTTAACCAAGTTACTTTCTTTATTGGGCATATAACTAATTTCCTTTTATAAGTTTTTTTACACGGTAATAATTTTTACCCGTTATTTTCTTGATATAGTATTTTATATACATCTTGAAGCAATATCTTTTTATCAGACGATCGTAATCGCGATTCTTCATCAGTCCGAAAAAGACGTTTCTTGCCGCCGGCCTACATTCCGGGCATATAAGAGCCCGGTTATACGGAATTGCTTCGTTCGGAGAGATTTTATCGTAAACCAGACTTTTGTCCAATTCCGCAAGCATGAGTCTTGCTTTGTCGGAATTGACAAGCATCAGCGAAACTCCGCGCGTAACCTGTTCGCCCGAGACCCTTTCTTCACCGACGCCCCAGAAATCGCCGATGGTAAAATCAGCAATACGTTCTGTTCCGCAATACAGACATTCATAGCAGGACTCACGCAAAAAGAGATTATTATTAAAGCCGAGCAGGAACGTATCGACAAGCTTGTCGGTAAAAATATATGTTCCGTCTTCGTATTCAAGCTTCATTCCGATGTCGCTCGGCTTCAGTCCGTCGCACTTTGAACGGAAGCTGTAATTTTTTATTTTCTTTTTGTATTTCCTTTCCTTTGCGTCTATATACGCGTCAACAACCCTCTTACTGGTCACTCCATGACAAAGGACGTCTGCCGTAATCAGAAATTTGCTGTGGCGCAAACTGCCTATTGCGGCATATAGGCCTGAAATCTGGCAGGCTGTTCCCGTGAACAGAACGTATCGGTTATCGTTCAGGCAGTCTTTAACCTCGTTGTACGTATTCCGCGTATCGCTCTGACAGTACTTGCTCAATCTCAGCTTATCCAAATCGTTTATGCTCTCCGCGAAAGCATGAACGACTTTTTTGGTATCTTTATCCTCCGCGGCGCCCACAACTATGCCGCCGCGGTCAAGGATATATTCCGCAAGCGCGGTAAAAACACCGCCGGAAGAGCTGCGTTTCAGCACTTCATTATCCTTGTGCCACGCCATATAAAATTGAGATTTCCCGCGTTCAAATTCATTTCCGTTCGACGGGCAGATCCGTACGCATTTTTCGCAGTTTATGCATTGGGCTGTATCTACGCGAGGGAAAGCAAATCCTTCGTCATTTTCTACCATTGATATACAGCGCCTCGGGCAGTCTTGAGCGCAGGCTCCGCAGCCGGTGCATTTGTTGGCGGGGCATATTTCCTTCATAGCAGAGCTCCCTTCAGATAATCCAAGCTGTGCGCCCGCAGCGCGGCAAGCTTTTTCTCCACCTCGCCGCGGTCGATGGGGGCGAAGGTCTTTTCGGCGATAAGGCGGGGGTCGTATAAAATTCGTTCCTCAAGACCCAGATGCTCCAAAATATCCGTTTTGCGGAATTCCGAGCCGCCGGGCTTGCAAAGCGAGTAAAAATCCTTGCCGAAATTCACGGAGAGCGCTGTGCCGTGGTACGAGTCCGTCACCACTGCCTTGGCCCTGCTCAGCGCGGACAAAAGCTCGACAGGCCCGTATTCGGGGTGATTTTCCGTTATGGAGTCGGCCGCGGGATACCATGCGAACGGCGTTACGAGAACCAGCTTGCAGCGCAGCCTCTCCGCAAGGGCCTTTACGGAGCTTACAGCCCTCGATACGCCCTTTATCCCGCTTAGAGAATAATACAGGACATACGGATCGTCCGCCTCGCCGGGCAGGGCAAAACGCTCTTTCCATTGCTCCTTCGTCAGAAGGAACGTCGGGTCGAGCGTGTTTTCGACCGGGCGGCCGAGAAGCCCTTCCATGCGCTCCGCGCTCGACCGCTCCCGCATTGCGATATAGTCGAACCGCTCTATGTCGGGGAGTATGCGTTTCAATTCGTCGTCCGTCATATTCGCCACGGAGGAAGCGTACGACACCTTTTTCCCTTCAAAGCCCCTAAGCAGATACGGCTCCATGTATTTCCATTCGTTTTTCTCAAGCTCGCACGAATGCTTGTTCCAGATCTGGTCGCTGCCGCTTATGGCAGTATCGTACCCGCTCCATATTTCGGCGGCCTTTTCCGGCTCTGAAAATTCGGCCGAAAGATTAAAACGCTCCGAAAAGAAGCTCTCGAACCGCTGCCGGCGTTCCGTTCGCTTCGCGTGCACGGGCAGCATCATAAGATCCTTGACCGACGAGCCGACCCCGTATTTGAGCGGCCTGTACATGGAATAGAACCGCCGCTGCTCGTCCATTCTGTAATTTATTATTTCCGCGTCGAAGCCCAGAGCCTCAACCGTCTTTTGCGTCGCATACGCCTGCAGAGCAGAGCCGTAGTTGTACGCGGAATGGTAGGTTATGATGCCGACCTTACTCATAAGCCTTCCTCCGACTGTTTATTTCAACATCTAAAGCTTTTATATCTTTTATGATAATTTCCCCCATTGCTTTATACGCCTTGCCGAAAATGACTTCCCTTTCAGGACTTCGCTCCAACAAATGGCAATAATCATGGTGGTAAGCATCTTTGTATGAATTACAATAGCTGCAATAAGAACAACGGATATAATAACAAAGCCCATTCTGTCCCGTAAGTTCTTTTCGAGTATATAACGTTTTATGGCTGCGACAAACGGCGCCACATACCATATTCCCAATACAATTCCTCCAAATGCAAGAATACCGCCCAAGCCCGTACTTAAACCGGCATTTTCCCGCATTACCAATCTGTATTTATCCAATCCGCTAATATTCTCATAGCCTATTCCGAAAATCGGATTGTGTAAAAAGCATTTTAACGAAGCCAAAATATCATCGGCATGCACATTTATGGAAACCGCGTTATTATATAGCTTGTCATTGAAAACATTTATTACAAACAATACGGCGATTACAGATGCAATCGGAACAAGCAAATATTTTGACAGGCTCTTCCTCTTTGTGCTGTGATACACTTTCATCAGCGCGATAACGCTGAATATAATATACGCGAATGTGGTAAATGTGGTAAATATCGTTATTGTATAAACGACGATAAAACCCTTGCGTAGCTTCTTTTTGTGCAAAAACAGTTCGTAGTACAGCGACAGAAGCAACGGGTACGCAAACATCAACCCTTCCGAAAATATAGCCGTATTGCGATAGCCGGAATAAAAAAACGAAGTTACCGGCTGTACCTCATAGTAAAGATTATAGAAGTTGTTTACATAGTGAACTCCTCCCCAGCCGAGCAAAAGCTCCCCGGAAGGTTCAATAACATGAAAGGTTGACGCAAAAAGGAAAAAGAATAAGCTGACGCACGATATGCAGAAAATAATGTTTGAGAGGATTTCCAAATACTGTTCTATCGAGGTATTGGATACAAGCAGATAAAATAGTACAAACGCAATTATATAATTGACAAAAAACGCCAAGTTGGCAAAGCCTTTGCCGAATATTGTCAATACTGCCATAGTGAATAAATAGGCGACCAAAACTATAAAATTGCTCTTTTTTAGCTTTAGGCAATTATTCATAAGCACTAAGGCGCTTAAGCAAATCAGAGCGTATAAGGTAAAGCGCAGGTTCAGTTGTTTCTCGTTTGCATCAAGAACCATGCAGGTGTTGCATTGCATAATCATAAAAAACACGCAAATATATCCAACAATTTTTTTCAAAATGTTCATTTTGTCATACACCCTAAAACATTATTTTACTAAAGCTTTTCGGCGGCCTCTTAATTTGAAAACCACGTCCTTGCTTTTCTGGTACAGCCCGATAAATTTCGTCAGCTCTTCAAAATAAAATCCAAATCCGTGCGCGGCCTCCGTGTTGACCACTCTGAACGTTTTGACCTTAAGGCGGTTCTTCGCCGTCCACACACCCAGAAGACGCTCCGAAATATAGCCGTATATGCGGGCTTCCGCCTTGGAATACCCTGTGAGGTCGGCATTTTGCTCCACATAAAATAAAATCGGGAACAGCCATTCGCAGTATTTGTCGAAAATTTCCTTTTTGGCTATCATCATATTCGCCATGTAATTTCCCGAGGCGTTTTCAAATTCGCTTTCGTAAAACGGCAGATAATCGGGTGCGAGCCGCTCTATCGCTTCTTTTACGAGCCTAAGGTCCTTTTCGCGGCCGCAGTCGAGATACGCGGCGTAAGCGCCCCTGTAGCAGTATTCCTTTCGCGAAGCGATAACGTCGTAGCGTTTGACGCAGCTTTCTATATCCTTTTCCTTCAGAAAATATCGGCTGTCAACGCTCAGCGCCGCTTTGGTAAAATACCTTCTGTAATGACACAGGCCCACCACATCGGAATTTTTGTCGTTTTTCCATATCCAATACAGCGCCGTCAGTTCACAAAAGTTAGGGTTTTTATCGGAAATATTGTCCCCCGTGTTGTCGGCGTCCGAAGCCTCTTCGGCCTCGGCGTATGCGCCCATTCGGATAAGGCTGTAGCATTTGTCCAATTTTAATTTGTCGGCGTCAAAGGGCTTGTGCGCGGCCGTATATATTTTAATCATGGCTTTCTCCTGCGGTAAAGGGAAGGCTCCCTATATTTTATCCTTCATTTTTTTTATCACAAAATCAAAGGGTGCGAACGGTAGGTGCGCCAGCAAAAAAACCATTCTGTTTTTTGGCCGCACATTTTTGTCAAGGACAATTCCTTTGCTGTACCGCTTAATCTTTTCGTACATACCGCGCCGAAGCTCTGTATACTTATCCTCCGCGCCTTTCGGGTACATCTCCCGCATCAGATGCGCCGCCACGCTGACCACCCTTGAGGCCGCCGCGTCGATACACTCCGGCGCTTCCGTCTTGACGGTCGTGTATATTTCTTCCGCAAATTCAAGATAATCGTTCTTGCGGGGATTGTATTCGGAGTTAGAAATACTATCGTTTCTCTGAACATAGTAGTACACCGATATATTTTCATACGCCACTTTATCAGCCTTTAGCAACAACTTATACGTAGTTCCCATATCCTCGAACAGCTTTCCCTCGGGGAAGCGCACTCCGTCCGCGAAAAGCTCTCTTTTATAGAGCTTCCCCCATGCGGATGTGTCGTAATAGTTTTGGTAAAGCATGGTCTTTAACGCTTCGTGCGACGTCATTTCCAATTTTCCGCGCAATTTTGACTTGCAGCGTTTCACCTTATCCCCGTACACATAGCTGAATTCGCATATGCTTATATCCGCCCCGCCCTCGATCAGCCCGTACAAGGTTTCCACATATGTGTCGTCCACATAATCGTCGCCGTCGATAAATGTAATATATTCTCCGCTCGCGGCTTCGATACCGCTGTTCCTCGCGGCGGACAGTCCGCCGTTAGCCCTGTGCAGCACCCTGACGCGGCTGTCCGCGCGGGCATATTCGTCGCAAATTTCACCGCTGCGGTCCTTGCTCCCGTCGTCAACGACAATTATTTCCAAATTCGAATAGGTTTGGCCCAGCGCCGATTTCAGGCAATCGTCTACGTAATTTTCTATATTATAAACCGGTATTATCACAGAAACCAACTTCCGCATCAGACATTCCTCCGATTATACAAAGCCGTGGCGGGTTTCGTCGTCATATATCCGAATAAATTTTTTATACTCCTTCGAGTCCTTTGACATCGGCGCTTTTATTATGACGTTTCTGTAGAGCGCGTAATCGGTTTCTATCACTGACTCGCTTTTATCCCACACGTTCAGCGCGGCCGTGCGCACCTCGGCATTGGGAAATTCTTCCTTTACCCTTTCGACGACCCTGCTCATGGAATGTCCCGTATCAACCGAATCGTCCACTACCAGTATCCTTAATATATCCTCCGCCTTAACGCTGTTTTTTCCCTCGTGAAATTCCACTTTTCTTTCGCTTTTTTTGCCGTGCACACCCGTCTTAAGCTCTGCGGAAATCAGCATATTTCTCACAAAATTCGGCATTACCGACAAGAGCGGCCCCGCCAATTTTTTTATCCCGTTCCCGCTGCGCACCGCCTCGACGCCTATAACCGGCACATTAAATACCCTTGTCATCGGCCTCGCGATAAGGTACCCCGCCTTTGCCACATAAACCAGCGCGTCCGGGCGGTATTCCTCCTTTATGCGGCCTGCCCATTTCTCGCATTTATTTTCCAAGCTTTCTACGGATAATTCCATACAGTTCATGATAATTCCCTCCGGCCAGCAATTTAACGGCTCTGGCTGCCCTTGTGATGTGGTGGCAGAACCTCAGACAAGGCTTTTTTACAAGCTCCGCCCCCCGAACGGCCTCGATAAACGCGGCCGGGCTGTCCGGCGCGATTTTTACATTCATATAGTTGCGCCCCGCCTCGAAAGCGGTGTGAGCGTCTGAGCCCACGACCTTCGTCAAGCCGTATTTTTCCGCGATGGAATTTTGCTTTTCCGAAAACTCGCCGCGCACGTTTCTTCCGTTGTGACATTCGATGCAGTCAATCTTATGCGCGTTTTCTTTTACGGCGTCCTCGCTTAATACGGTTTTCGCCCTTTTTTCGTCATACGGGTGCGGCACGTAAACAATTCCGCCCTGCGCCTTTATCGCGTCTATCGTTTCGCCGGGCGGCATCATCGGTTCAATCGGGCTTTTGAGGAACAGCCCGATAACCTCGCCGCGGCTCGTCATAATCTCTTCGCCGACGATAACCTTGATTTTATCTCCCCGCTCGCGGCAGTATTTCTGAAATTCCGCCGCGCCCGCGATGTTATTATGCTCGGTTACGGCTATATAATCTATCCCGCGCCGCCTGCACCTTGCGTAAAGGGCGCCGAAGCTCAGCAGGCTGTCGTGAGAAAATTTTGTGTGAACGTGTATTTCTAACCTCATAAAGCATTCTCAACCCCACGACGGCTTTTTCGTTCCGACAAATAGGTGACGGGCTTAAAAAACAGACCGTGTATGTTCAGCTTTTTGCATACCAGCGAGAAAAGTATCGGCACGGCTGTGCTTATTACGAAATTCAGCGCAACGCTCAAAGCATAATTGTTAAGTATAAAATCGGGGAATACCGCTCTGGCTCCCGAGGTAAACACACAGTGCAGCACATATATTTCCAAGCAATATCGGCCGCAAAGCTCAAGCAAGCGGTTTTCTCCCAAAGGCTTCAATTTCTTAAAAGCGCACCATAACGCCTGCGATATTCCGAGCGCAATAATCATGCTTGCGCCCATAACGTCGCCTATCGTATCGGTCAAGGTCAACAAAAGCAGCGTCGCGCCGACAAGGAACATAATTGCCGCCGCTGCTCCGTTTTCAAAAAATCCGCCGTTGTTTTTTCTGCACATTATTCCCAGATAAAAGAAAAATATAAAATACATAAATCTGTGCAGCTCAAACAAAGACGTCGATACAAAAAAGCTCAACAGGCTGACGACAACCGAAACAGCCAAAATCAGCCGATTGTCGGCTCGGCAAAGCCTTTTGACGGAAAAAATCAAATAATAAAATATAAGTATATACAGGTACCAATAGGGCGATATGGGCTTAAATGCTATCAATAAAATATCGGATATTGACGTTTTTGCATTGGTAAACCGCCCGCAGAGAACCTTGAACAGGCCAAAGGCAACGCTAAAGACAATGTACATTACCGTTAAATTCAGTGTCTGTCGGTACAAGCGGCCTTTTTTAGGCTTTCCGCCTTCGTCGAAATACGCCATATAATATAAGTATCCGCTTATTATCATGAACAACGCCATGTGAAACGAATAAAGTACTTCATGCACAATAGGCATGCTTTTGCTCGAAGGGTACATACCTGCGCTAAGATACCCGTCCGTCACATGGCCGAGCACCACGCAAAGTATCGCAAAGCCCTTGAGCGAATCTATATACTTTAACCTGCGCCGCTGCGGCGGCGCGCTTAAAGCGTTGTTTTCAGCGGCTGCTTCGTTTAACATAACAGGCTCCTTAACGTCCGATTATCATTTGTCATACAAATTCAATTCTTCCATCCACTTATCCCGCTTTTCGGAAAACTCCGCGCTGCCCTTAAAGCCCTTAAGCATTTGCTTAATGCTGTATCCGTAGTGCTTTTTCGCGTAAAACAAGCGGTGCACCCACGCCACGGGCAGAAGAAAGGGATATTTTTTCAGGTATGTATATCTGTAATCAAGCATTTTGACGGTCGGGAAGAACATTCTCCGCACAAAGCCGACCTTATCCTCATGCTTGGCGGCTTGGGTTATCATCACGTTGTCCTTCATCGCGCCGAACACGCCGCCGTTGAGCGCGTATTCCATAAACCGCTCGGACTCCGCCCACTCAATATCCGTTTCAACGCCGAAATATTTCTTCACCGCGTTAAGTATATAAACATAGGCGTTTTCAAAATGCTGCTCCGCGCATACGCCGCGCACAAAGCCGAAGTCTATATCCGCGCCGTATCTTCGCACATAAAGCGCAATATCGAGCAGACTGCGTAATCCCGCTCCCTCGCGAACCATGTGCTTACCGAAATGGAGCATTAAGTGCGCGAGCATATATGACGGCTCAAGCGTCAAAGCTCCGTTATCGGAACGCATGGTGTTAAGCGGGATTTGCTTGTCCCACTCAAGGCAGTTGACGCGAAATTCCTCCTCAAGGGTGAAGAAAATCTCCCAAAAGTGGCGGCCTTTCCTTGCGTCAATCCCCATGCTTTCCTCGGTTATGCGGTAGCCCTCGGCGGCAAAAAGCTCCCTTACCCGCGCGAGCTTGTCCTTTTCCACAAACACATCAAAATCTCCCATTGTGCGCAAGGTGTCGGTAGGGTATAAACTGCGCACGACAACGCCCTTAAGGCAGACGGGCTCAAGGCCGTTTTGCCTCAGAAGCTCAATCATGCGGTCGAACTCGTCGTAGCGTTCGCCCATAAGCATGG
>CANRER010000189.1 GCA_947629615.1 uncultured Clostridia bacterium
ATCTCAATCCAGCCCTCGCCCTTGCACACGCCGCAGCCCTTGCCGCCGCACACAAAGCACGAAGCGTCCACCTCGGCCGAAGGCTCGGTAAATGGGAAATGGTGCGGGCGCAGGCGGATACGCGCGTCGGGGCCGTAAAGCGCCTTGACAAAGGTTTCAAGCGTTCCTTTCAGGTTCGCCATAGTTATGCCCTTATCCACCACAAGGCCCTCTATCTGGTGAAAGACGGGGGAGTGCGTCGCGTCGGCGGTATCGCTGCGGAAAACGCGGCCCGGGGCTATCATCCTTATCGGGGGCTTGCTCTTTTCCATAGCCCTTATCTGCACCGACGAGGTTTGCGTGCGCAGAAGTATCTTATCGGTTATATAGAAGGTGTCCTGCGAGTCGCGGGCCGGGTGATCGGCGGGGGTGTTGAGGGCCTCGAAGTTATAATAGTCGAGCTCCACCTCCGGCCCCTCGGCCACGGTAAAGCCCATGCCCGTAAATATGGACGTGACCTCCTCGAGCACCTTGTTCAGCGGGTGCAGCCGGCCGGCCCTGCTGCGCCTGCCGGGCATAGTCACGTCGATGACCTCGCTTTCGAGCTTTTTCGCCCTCGCCCTTTCGGCGAGCTCGGCCTTTTTCTTTTCGATTTCGCCCTCCACATAGGCGCGGATTTCGTTCGCCAACTGCCCCACCACGGGCCGCTGCTCGGGGCTAAGCGCCCCCATGCCGCGCAGCACCGCCGTCAGCTGGCCCTTCTTGCCCAAAAAGGCCACGCGGGCGGCCTCCACCGCCTCGGCGTCCGCCGCCGCCGCAAGGGCCGCCGCCGCGTCTGAACGGATTTTTTCAAGCTGTTCTTTCATTGCCTGCCATCCTTTCAAATAAAATATCATTATTATTAATTTTCTTCGCCGAGCGGCCCCGGCGGCGCGGGTGCTTCCGCGAAAATACACAACGCCCGAACGAAAAAGCCCCCGACGCCAAAAAGACGTCAGGGGCGGAAAATCCGCGGTACCACCCTAATTTATCACTCATAAGGAGCCTGTCGCGCCCCGCGGGCCAAAGGCCCTCGTCCACCCCTACTCCGTTCAGGGGGCCGCTCCGCGGTGAACTTCGCCCGAGGCCCCATGTACGGCGCTTCCAGCCCGCGACGCCGATTCTCTGGCACGGTTCCTTTCGGGTTACTCTCCGCTTCATAGCGTTAAGCATAAATTTATAAATGGTATTATAACACACTTTTTCCAAAAACGCAAGAACTTTTTTTGATTTAAGCATGATTTATTAAAAGTTTACACTAACCAATATATTTTTTCGTGAAATTTTACTTTAGGTAATACTTGACTAAAATGTAAAGCAATTATATAATAGTATTTGGGAGGCGAACACGTCGAGAGGAGTAAATTTATGAATCACCCGGAGCTACCGAGAAATTCATTGCCACACGTTACCTACATTGCTTATCGCAAGCCTCGGGATCGAAGCTGGTCGTTAGACCGGTGGTTGGATCATTGGTCTGTGATCATTGTCCATGAAGGCTCCATCAGTTGCAAAATCGACGAGAACACCCACATTGTAAACGCGGGAGAGGTTTTCCTGTTTGCGCCGGGCGTATGGCGCAAAGCTTGGGTCAATTCCGACAGATTTGTCATTTCCGCTGTTGACTTCTCCGCGCCCCATTCCGTTTCTGAGTGTAAAACGGCCATTTTTCGCCCTCTGAAGCTGGATCAGCTCAATACGGTTCTGAACCGAATGAACTACGTCTACGTCTCCCAGGCTGACGGCTATCAGATGGAACTGGACGGCTTACTGCTCCTGTTCCTGCACTACCTGTTCCACCGAAGCGAGGTCAAGGCCGCGCATCCCGCGGTCGAAAAAATGAAGCAGTACATTATCGAGTACTATATGCGGCCGATAACCGCCAAGGATCTTTCGGCCCTTGTACGTCTTGATTCCGCCTACTGCGGAAAGCTTTTCAAGGCTGAGCAAAACTGCACCATTCCTCAATATATCAATAAGGTGCGGGTACAGGTCGCGTGTGAGCTCCTTGATCAGAGCGGATACTCCTTGGACGAGATAGCGTCCATGTGCGGTTTTTGCGACAAATTCCACTTAGGCAAGAATTTCAAAGCCATCATGGGGGTATCCCCAAAGTATTACGCTCGGCTTCGCGCTCTCGAGCGGAAGCAGCAGAGCTAACTCCCGAATAAAACCTCCGCCCCCTCGCCCACGGGCGGGGGTTTTATTTTTTTTTGCATAAAAATTCCGCAAATTGCAAAATCTATAATCAGAAAGGAGCTGAACCTATGTTCAAGCACGAAAAAGAGCTTTTCCACCCCGTCGCGGTCGAACGCCCCAATCCGCAGTACGCCGCCCTGCTTCAGGAGCAGCTCGGCGGAGGCAACGGCGAGCTTAAGGCCGCCATGCAGTATATGTCCCAGAGCTTCCGCATTAAGGACCCCGAGATAAAGGATATGTTCATGGACATCGCCGCCGAGGAGCTCGGCCACATGGAAATGGTGGCCGAAACGATCAACCTCCTCAACGGCCACGATGTGGACTACACCACCATCGGCGCCGGCGAGATACAGACGCACGTCCTTCTCGGGCTCAATCCGGGGCTTATCAACGCCTCGGGCTACTCGTGGACGGCCGACTACGTCACGGTGACGGGCGACCTCTGCGCCGACCTGCTCTCGAACATCGCCTCGGAGCAGCGGGCCAAGGTGGTTTACGAGTACCTTTACCGCCAGATAAACGACAAAAAGGTGCAGGAAACGATTGATTTCCTCTTAAACCGCGAGGAAGCCCATAACGCCATGTTCCGCGAGGCCTTCAACAAGGTGAGCGACACAGGCTCAAACAGGGATTTCGGCGTAACGAAGGATTCCCGCATTTATTTCGACCTTTCCACGCCTTCGCCCGAGGGCGGCTACGGTAACGTCGAGGTGGACGTGAAGCCCCCAAGCTTCAATACGAGTAAGTAACAAAATACCACCGGCCATGCCGGTGGTATTGTCGTTTGGGGAAGGTAATTTTTTATATCCTACAGTTTGGCAGGCTTCTATCAGTCGTCCTCGCCGTCGCCTTCATCGGACACGTCTTCTCCGTCGTCCTCGTATTCCTCTCCTTCATCGTCGTCATCGTCGCCCTTATCCTTGACCGCTTCGGACTGCTGCCGCGTTTTTTGCGGTTCAAGGCGAACGATTTTCTTTGTTATGGAGGTTGTTTTCCCGTAGGAATTTTCAGCGACGACAATAATGTTGTTCGTTCCCTTATCGAGCTTGACCGTGGTTTCCCAATCTCCGCTTCCGGTCGATACTTTTTTGTCGTTCACATATACAACTACCTTGGGGTCGTTATCATCGTCAACCGTGCCCGAAATCTCAATCTCATCGTCCTCCGTTTCAAACGGAGCGTCGTCAACGGAAAGCTTTGGAGCCTTTATTTCCTTAATATATTTAATGGTTTTCGTCACACTGTCGGATTTTCCGTAACCGTTGACCGCGCGGAACAGGTAGTCGTTATCGCCCTCCGAAAGCTTTGCCCGTACCGAGAAGCTGCCGTTGTTTTGAACGCTAAACGGCTGATCGTTTATATAAAACTTAATCTCGGAAATCTCACCTTGAATTTTGCCCTCGATATATATCTCGTTCTTCTGGGTGACCTCCGGGCAGTTGGTAAAGGTTATTTTCGGCTCGCCGGGGTTGAAGGTCACCGTTCTTTCTTCGGTCACGGTTTTTCCGGCAGTGCTGGTGGCGACAAATACAAACTTGTTTTCGCCTTCTTTAAGCGTAAACTTCTTTGACCATGAACCCCAATCCATATGGTTTAAGCTGACGCTTTCTCCGTTTATTGTCAGCGATACGCCATAATTCGCGTCGTCCACTTCTCCCGAAATGGTTATATCCTTCTTTGTTACACTGGTCGGGCACTGGGTTATTGTCAGCTTCGGCCCGTCCACGCTGAAGTTGACCGTTCTTTCTTCGGTCACGGTCTTTCCGGCAGTGCTGGTGGCAACAAATACAAACTTGTTCTCGCCTTCTTTAAGCGTAAACTTCTTTGACCATGAACCCCAATCCATATGGCTTAAGCTGACGTTTTCTCCGTTTATCGTCAGCGATACGCCATAATTCGCGTCGTCCACTTCGCCCGATATGGTTATTTCCTTCTTTGTTACACTGGTCGGGCACTGGGTTATTGTCAGCTTCGGCCCGTCCACGCTGAAGTTGACCGTTCTTTC
>CANRER010000190.1 GCA_947629615.1 uncultured Clostridia bacterium
CGCCTTTTGCAAGGCGGCCGGGCTTGAGCCGGTTCCCGAGAAAAGCTTCGACTCGTATTTTGTCGAGGGGAATTTCCTCGGCACGCTGTACCGCTACACAAAGAAAAAGGCCCTCGCCGACGACCCCGACTCCGTTGAGGTGATGAGCGTTGCCCCCGTTGAAAGCTGCACGGCCTACTCCTCCGCCTCGATGGAATACCCCTACGAGGCGGGCGTGATAGTGGACCCGGGCAAGTCGGGCAATAAGTATCTGACGTTCCTCGGGGGCGACAATCCGCTGATGAAGATAGTCACCACCGAAAAGAACGGGCGGCGCGTTCTCGTTGTAAAGGACTCGTTCGGCAACGCCTTCGTACCCTTCCTTTCCGCCCATTACGAGGAGGTCTACGTGCTCGACCCGCGCTCCGCGAACACGAGCATAGCCCAATTCTGCGCTGACCACGCCATAAACGACGTGATAATCGAAAATTACGCTTTTGCAATAGGCAATTCGGAGATACTCTCCGGGCTTGGCGGCTTAACGCGGTAATTACTTCCTTTATTTTTCAAAAAGTTATTGACAAAGCCCGAATAAAATTGTATAATTAAGGAAAGAGATATTATAAGGAGGGTATTTTATGAGTTATTTTGTCAACGCGATGAAGAATTACGCGAACTTCAAGGGTCGGGCAAGAAGAAAGGAGCTGTGGATATACCTCATTGTTTCCACGCTCATCTCCTTTGTTGTGACCATGATAGCCATTGCCGCGACGGGCGGACTTGACCGCTTTGTCGATTACGAAACAACAGGCAATTCGCGGACGCTGTTCGGTATGTCGCCCATCGCTCTCGGCATTGCCGCCGCCGTTACGGTAATCTTCATCTGCCCCACCATCGCCGTGGTTGTCCGCCGTCTGCACGACACCGGTCACAGCGCGCTGTGGATACTGTTCCTTGTGGCCTTTTATCTGTCGTCGTTTTTGACGGCCACCGTTGAGGTGTATGTCGCCGCCGCGGCCTTCGCTTTCCTCACGTTCATTCTCGGCGTGACGAACTTTATTCTGATTTTCATTGCCGACAGCCAGCACGGCGAAAATCAGTACGGCCCCAATCCCAAGGGTATGTGATATTTCGCACCAATAAGGCCGCCCCATTTCGGGGCGGTTTTTTTGAGGTTTTTTCAAAAAAATGTTGCAAATCGCGTCGGCGTATGGTATAATAGCCTTGTTCGGTCATTTCCGGGTGTAGCCCAGCCGGTAGGGCGCCACATTTGGGATGTGGAGGCCGCGCGTTCGAGTCGCGCCACTCGGACCATGTCGTCGTAAGCGTTTCGCTTGCGGCGACTTTTTTGCTTTGTAAAAGCCCGCCGCTCGGTCGGCTGCCTTTGCGTGGCTATTATACTGACGAGGGGTTTTACCAACGGTAACGCACAGTCCCCCTCATCCGTCGCTCGCTTTGCTCGCGCCACCTTCTCCCCGAGGAGAAGGCAAGACGGTGTGCAGGCTTATATATAACGCAAAGATATACACGCAATAAAAAACGGAGCGCCGAGTCGGCGCTCCCTACGATGGTTAGTGAAAACGATGGCGCAGCTATGGGGATTTTTCGGGAATTACTTCGCGGAGCAGGCGGCCATATACTCGGCGTCGCCCACAGGTTCGAGCCATTCGCTGCCGGAGCTTTCGCCGGGAACCTCGACGGCGAGGTGCGAAAACCAGCTATCCGGCGCGGCTCCGTGCCAATGCTTTACGCCGGCGGGGATATTGACGCAGCTGCCGGGCCTCATTTCGACGGCGGCCTTGCCCCACTCCTGATAAAAACCGCGCCCGCCCACGCAAATCAAAATCTGGCCGCCGCCGCTTTCGGCGCGGTGGATATGCCAGTTGTTGCGGCAGCCGGGCTCAAAGGTGACGTTGAATATCCCTACCTGAGAGTCGGACACCGGGGCGAGGTAGCTTTGCCCGATGAAGTATTTCGCGAACGCGTCGTTCGGCTCGCCGATGGGGAAGAAGATGCCGCTCTGATACCTTTCCTTCTCCGTATTACCCGCCTCGGCCTCGTTCCACACCCCCTTTGCCATGTTGAATACCGCCCAAGCCTTGGGCCAACCGGCATAAAAGGCCGCGTGAGTGATAACGGCGGCGATTTCCGCCCTCGTCACGCCGTGGGCCTTGGCGTTTTGCAGGTGATACGTCAGCGAGGAATCCGTCACGCCGGAGGCCATGAGCGCGACTACCGTTACAATGCAGCGCGTTTTCAGGCTTATATCACCGTTGTTCCAGTTTTCGCCGAACAGCACGTCGTCGTTGAAGTGGGCGAAGTCGGGGGCGAAATCCCCAAGACCGTCGCGGCCGGCGGTCTGCACAATTTTTTCGGACATTTTCATTTCCGCCTTTCTTTGTTTTTTACTATTTTATCACAAACGCGCCCCGCCGTCAATATTCGGGCGGAAATTTTGATACATTCGTGTTGACTGAACCGCCAAAAAGTGGTATAATATAATCAAACGCATAGAACGGGAGGAAAAATCATGGCAAAGGTATATTTTTCAGAAACGATAACCCCGGAGAAAATATCGGAGCTTTTCGATAAGGTGGGCAAGCCGCTCGGCGGGCGCGTTGTGGTGAAGCTGCACTCAGGCGAGGCGGGCAATCAGAACTTTCTCGGGCCGGAGCTTTGGAGGGACGTTGTGGCCAAGGTTCACGGAACCGTGGCCGAGTGCAACA
>CANRER010000191.1 GCA_947629615.1 uncultured Clostridia bacterium
CGGTAACTCATCGGTATGTCGCGTCCTTCCTGCTCCAGTGCGATATTTTGTGGGGGCTTCAAACCTCGGTCACGGTCAGCGGGGCGGAACTGACATATAACGACGAGCCTATGCGTCTTTCCGGCCTTCCGGCAAAGGCGGGGCTGTATCAGTCCGTACCGGCGAGCGTGCCGAACGCCGTGTTTGACCTTCCGTTTCTTTCCCCCGATGGTAAGGAAATGGAGCTTGCCTCGCCGTTGTGGATAAACTATCCGTTTTATAACGACCTGCGCGACGCTTTCACCTCGTATTTGAGCGATATTAGCCTTGGCATAAACGAGGAACGGGGCGCGGCGGTAATATTCACCTATTACCCGCAGCTTGTTTATGATAATTCCTCGGGTTTCACGCTCCGCGTAAGAGCCGAGGCAAACGGCGCAAAGCCCACGGCGGATATGCTCGGCGGCCGGGTTGTTTATAACGAACCCGACACCGGAGCCGTGTGGGTGGAGTATGAGGTTGGCTATATGTTCTTTATGGAGGGCTAATAGAAATGCAGAATGATGAATGATGAATGCTGAATGAAAACCCAAAGGCAGAGCGAAGCGAAGCCTTTGCACCATAATTCTGCATTCAGCATTCTGCATTCAGCATTATTAAAATTCGGCCGGTGATGGAGGGCTAATAGAAATGCAGAATGATGAATGATGAATGCTGAATGAAAACCCAAAGGCAGAGCGAAGCGAAGCCTTTGCACCATAATTCTGCATTCAGCATTCTGCATTCAGCATTATTAAAATTCGGCCGGTGGAGGTTTTTCAATGAAGCAACGGCCCGGAATGATAACGCATTTTGTCGGTGAGGACGAGGTAATGGTTATCCCCACCGAAGGCGAAACCCTTAACCGCGTACTCAGCCTTAACGGAAGCGGCGGCTATGTGTGGAACCTCCTTGAAACGGAGCGCACATTTGATGAACTCGTTTCCCTTCTCGTGGAGGAGTATGGTATAACGGATGCCGAAGCGCGTTCAGATCTTGCGGAGTTTATTAAAACTGTTATCGACTACGTTCAAATAGATTAAATGCAGAGTGCAGAATGCAGAATGCAGAATGCAGAATTGAAGGAGGCAAAATCTCGCGAGCGAGATTTTGCACAATCATTCAGCGCTCAGCATTACATATAGGAGCGCCGCTATGGCTGCAAACGTTTCCGTTCAAAAGAGTTTTGACTTTGCGGTAAGGATAGTAAATGTATATAAATATTTAACAGGTAAGCGCAAGGAATATGTTCTTTCCAAGCAGCTGTTAAGGTGCGGGACGAGCATAGGCGCAAATGTTTCCGAGGCGCAGCGGGGCCAGACCAAGGCTGATTTTACAGCCAAGATGAGCATAGCCTTGAAAGAGGCGAATGAAGCCCATTACTGGTTAAAGCTGCTGTATAAGACCGATTTCTTAAATGAAGCGCAGTTCAACAGCTTGGATAACGATATTAATGAGCTGATAAGCATATTGACGGCGATATGCAGAGCTGCGAGCAAAGGATAAATGAAAGAATATAATTTGTAATTAAATTTGTAATTAATTAAATGCAGAATGCAGAACGATGTTAAAATGCAGAGTACGGAATGCAGAATGCAGAATTGAAAGAAACAAAGGCAGAGCGAAGCGAAGCCTTTGTACAATCATTCAGCATTCATCATTCATCATTCAGCATTTACCCTTTGTCATTCAGCATTCAGCAGTAAAAAGACTTTTTGTTGGAGGAATGATCAAAATGAAGAAGAATGTGACAAAGGCTTTGTCCGTAATTCTTGTGCTTGCCATGCTGCTTGCTTATGGCGGCGTTGCGGGCGCGGTCGCTCCCGCTGCCGGTTCTAAGGCTGTGGCGGGCTATGCCGCCCCGGCGGACGAGAGCGCGGACGAGGCCGCAGACATAACAGACGAGCCCACAGATGAGCCCGTTGACGAACCCGTCAGCGAGTCCGCAAGCGAGGCCGAGGACGCTCCCGTAATCGACGGCGAAACCGTTTTTGAGCCTGTCGAGGATCAGCCCGCCGAGGATGAGAACACCGACGATAACCTTATTGAGGAAATCACTCCCCCCGATGATAGCGAGGATAAGGTCGATGAGCAGCCCAACGAAGACGACTCCTCCGCCGAAGACCCTTCCCTCGGCGGCGTTCAGATTATTACCCCCGACGTTGAGGAGGACGACGGCCGTCAAGCATTCCTCGATTATCTTGATTATATCCGTACTTGGGATTTCACCGACGTGAATGTTCATCTCGCCATTGCCACAACCGGCTTTTATCAGATTCTCGATAGTCAGGGTTTTGGCTATGATGAGGAAACCGAACAGTATTATGCGTTCGACGAGATGTCTCTTGAACAGATATGGAACAAAGTTCTTGCTATGGGTATTGATAGCATGGACGTTCTTGCAAGTTGGATTGAAGATGTGTGGGCAAATACGCCTGAGTTTATCAGCGTGTTTGAGCAAAACTACGGAACGCATAATAAAGGTACGAGTCCGACTACTTTTACAATAGCTATTGCTAATGGTGACAGTGGAAGTGCTCATTATACAACATCTTTGGGCAAGACATCTGAGACGTTTGATAAAGAAAATGGTAACGCTGTAAAAGATATAACCATTACTCCCAATAGCGGCTATAAAATTTCAGCCATAGATGTTAATAATGGTTCAACTAGCAATCCTTCACTAGTAGCGATTTATAAAAAAACCGGTGAAAGCGGCACGGCAACTGGCGGAACTATTACAAATTTGTTGGATGCTTATACTCCCGATAAAGATGGTAAGATAACTATAAAAGCTGAAGATATGACAAGAACGGTTGATGGTTATAAGTCTGGAAACCCCGGGACGCTATGGTTTCGTAATAATGGCTTAACAGAAACTATTACAGATGATGGCTCAGATGACCCTACAAATCCAGATAGTGGCACAATAACTGTATATGGTTCGTTCTTATCTTTGACGGTACATACTGATAGGGTTGCCGTTAGTAGCGATATTGCAATAACAGAGGTTGGAAACGACGACGCTGCGGTAGCCACATATAGCCTTACAACTCCCAGCGCGTCTTTTCAAGGCCTTACTGCGGAAAGGCTTCAAAGCCAACTTGTAGGAGATAATGGCCTCTTGAGCAAAGCTTTGCGGGGTGATGAGTTCCACATCGATTTTGACTCCAATCGCATTGCGGGCGTGGGCGTAAAGGGCGGTAACGACGTGACGGTTTCGGAAGGCTCCGTTTCCTTTAAGGCCGGAGATGAAGGCCTTAAGCTTGCTTTCGTTTATCAGCCTACAATTACAGCGCTTAATATTACGGACGGCAAAGAAGACAAAAAAGAAAATAAAGACTTTTTTGGTGAATATTTAAATTCTTGCTCCTGCGTTATAAACGGTAAACAATATGGCCCACACAATGATTACGAAGCAATGCAAAATGCAATTCAAGGACTTCTCCGCACAGGCTCGACTATTACGTCGATGACATTTGACTTTAAGAAGAGCTACCGTATCAGGAGCGCAAACTACGGCCATTCAAACGATGGAAAAACGCTTAACGATATTGAAGTTAATGCCAAAACGTACAGCAAGTACGATACGCCAAGCAAAGGCGAAGTTCAAAATGCGATTAAAGGTACTTGGAGCGAAAATACATTCACACCTGATGATGCAGAAGCACTAAAGAAAAGTAATGAGGCCACTCTTGAGATAACTCTCGTTGATAATTCGCCTGTGCTTACGCTTGCCCATTTTGACGCTCAGGATCGAATTGGTCAGCCCGGCGAAATTATCATAGCCATTGCAGAGAATCCCGGCGGCAATGGTACGTGGAGTCCGAATGCTAGTATTTCACTTCATGGTACTATCTCATGTGATCCTGAAAATCCGCAAAGCGGAGATTATACCGATGAATATATGCAAGATACGCCGCTTATGCCGATAGGTGGATCTAGATCTAATTATTATGGATATAAGTTTATTCCCAAAGATGGTCACGACATCAATTATCAATATACTGTTAATGTAACGGCTGTTTTATCTAACGGCGACTATCATGCCGAAAAAACTGCGGAGATTAAAGTTGGTAAAGATCACGACGCGTTTACCGATTCCGTCTCCGGCACTGATTAAATTATGCACAAACAAAAAGGTGCGCTTCAAACGAAGCGCGCCTTTTTTAGTTGAAAATGTAAAATGGAAAGTAGATGAAAGCAAAATCTGCTCGCGAGGTTTTGCTTAAATTCAAAGGCGCAGTCTTTGCACATTTACTTTCCGCTTTTAGTTCTACATTCCACATTCCTTGCCAATTTTTCCCCTCATTTCCCACCAAATTTCGCGCTTCCCCTCTTGACATAACGGTTGGAATGTGTTATACTATGTGCATAACCGTGTGGGGGCGAGAAAATGATAAACAATCAGCAGGAGGGCGCAAACGCGTCGAGCGCGATAAATATTTTTGAAATACTGAACATATTTTGGGCGAGAAGGCTGCTTATTCTCATCTGCGCCTTGGTGCTTGCCTTGGCGGCCTATGTGAAGGTGAGCTATTTCACGCCATATACCTACAGCACAAGCGGTATACTTTACGTTCAAAACCGCAACGAGGTCAGCAAGGGGCAGGTGGAAGGAATTGAAGATACGGTTTACGGCTCCGACATTAGCACGTCAAGGCTGATGAGCTCGACCTATATCGAAATCCTCACAACTCGCTCGTTCTTTACCAACGTCAGCAATGCCCTCGGCGGGGCTTACTCCCCCGGGCAGATTGGCGGAATGATGTCCATTCAGCCCAAAAACGAAACCGAGCTTTTGCAGGTGAATGTTACGGCAGGCTCGGCCCAAGGCGCTTTCGACGTTTGCAACGCTATTCTGTATCAGGCGCCGCAAATGCTCAGCGCGGTGTTCGAGGGCGGCGAAATAAAGGTTGTTGAGGGGGCGGCTCTACCCGGCGGCCCAAACAGCAAAAACACCAGAAGAACCGTCGCCATGGCTTTGCTCGCCGGTATCGCCATTGGCTGCGCTATAGCTTTCGTGCTTGATTATTTCGATGTTACCGTTCGCCGCAGCGACGACGTTGCCAAGCGTTACAGCGTTTCGGTCTTGGGCGAAATCTCTCAGTAAGGAGGAACGGCGTTGAACCTCAGAACCGCTTTTAATATGCTTGTGCGCAAGCATAAAAAAACAGTCGATATAGACGGGTCAAGCCGCGTGCTGAACGATAAAAGCAGCTTCGACACCGTCGAAACATACAAGGCTATCAGGACAAATATTATGTTCTCGATGCCAAAAACCGACAGTGGCAAGGTTATTGTGATTACAAGCGCGGCTCCCGGCGAGGGCAAAACCACCACAAGCATTAACCTCGCTATCACGTTCGCTCAGATGGGCGCAAGGGTGCTGCTGCTCGACTGCGACCTGAGAAAGCCGCGTGTTCACCGATATCTTGAGCTGAAACGCAAAAACGGCGTTTCTAACCTGCTTTGCGGATTCTGCTCGCTCGACGAGGCTATTCAAAAAAACGTGAGGGATAACCTTGACGTCCTTCCCGCGGGCGAAATCCCGCCAAACCCCGCCGAGCTTACCGCTACGGATATCTTTGGCAATGTTATTGCCGAGCTTAAGCAAAAATACGATTACATCTTCATCGATACCCCGCCCGTTACCGTCGTTACCGACGCCGCAATTATTATGAAGCACAGCATGGGTGTGGTTATGGTGGTCAGGCACAACGTTACCACCTTCGATATTCTCGACAACGCCATGGAGGCTATTAAAAACGCCGGCGTTAAGGTGCTTGGCGTGATTATGCTCGGCGCCGAGGACAAGGGCAAAAAATACGGGTACTACAAATCCCGAAAGCACGGATACAAGTACAAGTACGGCTACGGGTACGAATACGGCTACAGCTACGAATACAAGGACGAAGGCGAAAACAGCGAAAGCCTTACAACGCCGAATGCCAAACGGTCTTAACAATAAGCTGAATACGCTCGGCCCTCCCGTTTTTTGCTCGGGGGGTGTTAATATTAGGAGTGGGTTCTTTTATGAGCGGCACAAGCAAACGACGCTTCAAAATTGAACATTGGCACATCGTCGCCTTATTCCTTGTTATCTACGATGCGGTTATCGTGAACGCCGCATATTTCCTCGCCCTTTGGCTGAGGTTTGATTGTCATTTCAGCGAAATTTTGCCTGAGTATCTCTCTACGTGGGTTGACTTTGCCCCGGTTTATACGGTGTTCTGTTGGGCGGTGTTCTATCTGCTCAGAATGTACAACAGCATTTGGAGGTTTGCGAGCTATACCGAGCTTATCAGAACGGTCCTCGCTTCAATTATTACCTCAGTTTTCCACATCGTCGTCACCATCACCTTTATGCGCCGTATGCCCGCTTCCTATTACTGCATGGGTATGGCGCTGCAATTCCTGTTTATGCTCGGAATAAGGTTCTCGTACAGATTTGTTTTGCTCATAAGAAGCAGAAAGCTTAAGCAGAGGGCCTACGAAAAGGGCGACAATATCATGCTTATCGGCGCCGGCGCGGCCGGACAGATTATCCTTCGCGATTTGGTTACCGCCAAGGAAACCAACGTCCGCGTTCGCTGCATTATCGACGATAACCCTAACAAGTGGGGCCGCTTTATCGAAGGCGTGCCTGTCGTCGGCGGGAGAGACGATATACTCTCCTGCGCCGAAAAATACAGCATAGACAAAATTTTCGTCGCGATACCCAGCTCGTCCGTTGAGGAAAAACGCGATATACTGAATATATGCAAGGAAACCGGCTGCGAGCTGAAAAGCCTGCCCGGCGTATACCAGATTGTCAACGGCGAGGTTTCGGTCGCGGCTATGCGCGACGTCGCCGTCGAGGATTTGCTTGGGCGCGAGCCTATTGTGGTTAATCTGGACGAAATTTTCACCTGCATCACCGGCAAAACTATACTTGTGACCGGCGGAGGCGGCTCTATCGGCAGCGAGCTTTGCCGACAGATTGCCGACCATTCCCCCAAGCAGCTTATTATTTTCGACGTTTACGAAAACAACGCCTACGACATCGAGCAGGAGCTCAGAACCGCGCACCCCGACCTTAACCTTGTGGTGCTTATCGGCTCCGTGCGCGACAGCCGCAGGATAAATTGTGTTTTTGAAAAATACAAGCCCGAAATCGTCTACCACGCGGCCGCGCACAAGCACGTTCCGCTTATGGAGGCGAGCCCCTGCGAGGCCGTTAAAAACAACACTATCGGCACGTATAAAACCGCTTACGCCGCTATGCTCAACCATTGCGAAAGATTTGTACTCATCAGCACCGACAAAGCCGTCAACCCTACCAATATGATGGGCGCAAGCAAGCGTATGTGCGAAATGGTTATCCAAACCTTTGATAAGGCCGTTAAAGAGGGATGGGCAAACGAACTGCCACGGATTTTTGCCCACCGCGAGGACGGCGATCTCAGCATGAAGTCGCTTTCGTCTATCGGCGGCGGCCCGAAAACCGAGTTTGTCGCCGTTCGCTTTGGCAATGTCCTAGGCAGCAACGGCTCCGTTATCCCGCTTTTCAAAAAACAAATCGAAAACGGCGGCCCCGTTACCGTTACGCACCCCGATATTGTGCGCTACTTTATGACTATCCCAGAGGCGGTAAGCCTCGTGCTTCAGG